>JBFFMG010000091.1:0-10881 GCA_041554215.1 Labilibaculum sp. | reverse complement strand
CCGCAACAATGCTCCCAATCTCTTTAATTAGATAAGACTCCTCAACCAAATTTAATTGAATAAGTCTATCTGCAAGAGCATTCCCCAATGATCTTCCCACACTTGAAACCTCAAGACTATGAGTTAATCGGTTGTGCACAAAGATACTTCCAGGCAAAGGAAATACTTGTGTTTTATTTTGTAAGCGTCGAAAAGGTGATGAAAATATCAATCGATCGTAATCGCGTTGAAATTGAGATCTAATATCTTTCTGCTGAGCAGAAGAAAATTGGTCTTCCTGACCAAACCGTTTTGCTGATAATAAGCTATTCCAATTCATTGTTTTCATTTAAAGAATCTAAAATTACATTAAAATTTGGCTTTGCTCATATCCCTTAGTATTTATTCACAATAATTAAGCTTAGAACTAAAATTAGCCAGTAAACAAAAAAAACGTACATTATCGTACACTTAATGTAATATAAGTGGACACAATTATGACTTGCTTACCAATATGAAAAATCGCAATGCTTTGTATATCAATTAATTTAACCATATGGCATACCAATTGATTAAATAGAAATAATTTGGGGTGAATATTTTCTTTGGTTATTTTATCGATTACAATACGACATTATCTGTTATAATTGCAGGTTTGTCGATTGATAAACACGTTTATCTAATTTTGTTTGCAATAACATGATTTAACAGTAATATTGTATACAGATTTATTTTTAATACCACTTACTATTATGATTCGATTACAAAACATTCACAAATCGTATATTACCGGTACTAATAAACTACATGTTTTAAAAGGGATTGATTTGCACATAAAAGAAGGCGAATTGGTTTCTATCATGGGTTCATCCGGCTCAGGTAAATCTACGCTTCTTAATATACTTGGTCTTTTAGATAATCACGATGAAGGGGTATATATTTTGAATCAGGAAGAAATAAAATCCATGAGTGAAACAAAAGCTGCTAAGCTTCGAAACAATCTACTGGGATTTGTATTTCAATCATTTAATCTGATCTCATTTAAAAATGCGATGGAAAATGTGGCTCTTCCATTGTACTACCAAAAGGTAGCACGAAAAAAGAGGAACAAAATGGCCTTAGATTATCTTGACAAAATGGGATTGAAAGATTGGGCAGAACACATGCCAAATGAACTTTCTGGTGGTCAAAAGCAACGAGTTGCTATTGCTCGATCAATGATTACACAACCTAAAATTATTTTAGCCGATGAACCTACCGGAGCATTAGATTCAAAAACATCTATTGAAGTTATGGATCTCCTAAAAGAAATTAATCAATCTGGAATTACCGTAATCATCGTAACACATGAGAACGATATTGCCCATATGACCGATCGAATCATTAACCTAAAAGATGGTCGAATTGAATCAATTATTGAGAATAAAAAAATCAATAATATGGAATCTATAAAAGTTCATCTACAATAATAAGATCTAATCCTAAACGCCCAGATTAAAGTTATGTTCGACAGAGATAAATGGCAAGAAATATTTAGCACCATTAGTAAAAATAAAACCAGAACTGTTCTAACCGGTTTTTCGGTGGCAACAGGAATTTTCATGTTGATTTTTCTTTTGGGTGCAGGAAGAGGTCTCAGAAATGGAATGACTTCTGTTTTTGCTCAAGATGCAACCAACAGTATGCAAATTTATGGTGGACGAACAACCAAATCGTACAAAGGGACTCCTGAAGGAAAACGAATTCAAATGGTTAATGATGATTATCTGGGTTTTAAAAAGTCGATCGAAAAACTAGATGTTATTTCGGCTATGTCCTACATTCCTGGTGCCGAAACCATATCCTACAAAAATAACTTTGGAAATTTTAATGTTTCTCCTGTTCACGAAACTTACAAAGAGATTAAAAATTTTGAGATCATTGAAGGGCGATTCTTAAACGAAAAGGACATTAAAGAAAATCGAAAGGTTGTTGCCATTCAAGATGTTGTTAAAGAAGTTCTCTTTCCTACGGAAACTGCAATCAACAAATTAATTAATATCAACAACATCAAATTTAAAGTTGTTGGTGTTTTCAACCAGCCAAGTTTCGATGATAATTCCAGAGAAATTTACATCCCAATTACTGTTGCTCAAAAGATTTTCAATAACAACGATCATCTTCAACGAATCTCCTTCACTCTTGATAATATTTCGGTAGAAGAGAGTAAGAAAGTTGAACAATTAATTACATATCAAATGGCCGCCCGTCATGAATTTAGTCGGGAAGACAAAAATGCTTTATGGATTCAAAATAACATTGAAAACTCACAAACATTCGCTGGTCTATTTACAGCTATCGAGATGTTTGTGTGGATTATTGGAATTTTCACTATCGTACTTGGAGTAATCGGTGTTTTTAACATTATGATGATCGTTGTAAAAGAAAGAACCAAGGAAATAGGAATTAGAAAAGCGATTGGTGCCTCCCCAAGATCGGTAGTGGGACTAATATTAATGGAGGCAATTTTTATAACTGCAGCATCTGGCTACATTGGATTAATTGCTGGGGTTGGATTACTAGAATTGATCACCAAATTTGATCTTATATACAAAATATATCCTCCTGCGGCAATTTACTTTTTAAACCCACAGGTTGACCTTGGAATTGCGATAGGCGCTACCATTGTTTTGATAGTTACCGGAGCTTTAGCTGGATTTTTCCCAGCAAGAAGAGCTGCAGCAATTAAACCCATTGAAGCTTTAAGAGACGAATAATAAACATAGACTTATAAAACGATCAGCTAATGTTCGATTTGGATAAATGGCAGGAGATTACTGCCGCACTAAAAAAGAATAAACTACGAACCATTCTAACTGGACTCGGTGTAATGTTTGGAATATTAATTCTAGTAACATTACTGGGGATTGGAAGAGGTTTTCAAAATAATATCCAATCATCCTTGGGTAACTTTGCAACCAATTCCACTGTTTTTTGGGTAGAAAGAACAACCAAAGCATACAAAGGTTTGCCTAGAAACAGATCGTATCTGTTTACCAACGATGATTTAGTTGCACTTAAACGATCAATTCCTGAATTACAGGACATTGCACCAGATATAAATGGATGGAGCGGAAATGCAACAAACAATACATTTCGAGCAGATAAAAAAGGGAATTTCAGAATTAAAGGTACTTCGCCTGAAATGAATAATGTAAATCCTGTTGAAATTACCGCTGGTCGTTTCATCAATCAAAACGATCTGAAGGAATTTCGAAAAGTAATCACCATTGGTCCAAGAGTTCAAGAACTAATGTTCGAAAAAGATGAAGATCCAATTGGGCAGTATCTAAAAGTAAATGGAATATACTTCAGAATTATTGGAACAATTAAGCCATTAAGTCAAAATATGGGTATGCGCGATGACGTACTTCAAATGCCATATACCACCCTGCAACAATTGTATAACCAAGGAGATAAATTTTATGTGTTTCTAGCAACTGCGAAAGTTGGAGAATCGGTTGCAAATTTAGAAGATAAGATATTTGAAATATTAGCTAGAAGACACTCCATTCATCCTGATGACAAGCAAGCTATTGGCAATTTTAATATTGCGAAAATGTTCAACAAAATTTTTGGCCTTTTTAACAGCATAGGATTTCTATTTTGGGTAATTGGCTTTGGCGTTTTACTAACAGGTATAATTGGAGTTAGCAATATTATGCACGTGGTTGTTAAAGAAAGAACCAAAGAATTAGGAATTAAACGTGCCATTGGCGCTCGTCCACTTGAAGTTGTCGGACAAATCATTAACGAATCAGTCTTCCTCACCACTTTTGCCGGTTTTTGGGGATTGGTTTTAGGTGTACTGATAGTAGAAGGTATCGGAAAAGCTACCGAAGGAAGTCCTAATCCTCAAATATTAAACCCCTATGTTGACATTAATGTTGCATTTATAGCACTTGGCGTTTTAGTTTTATTTGGTGTTTTAGCCGGTTTATTGCCTGCACTAAAAGCCATCAGAATTAAACCCGTTGATGCATTGAGATACGAATAAAAAAAATTAGTCCATAATCCGAAAATAATACTAGTCATGAAAAAAGTTTTTAGAATTGTATTGGTTGTATTTTTTATCCTCCTTTTTGTAGGAACCATTTTTTTCTTATATCAAAAGTCGCAAGATAAGCCAGTGGTTTACAACACAAAATCACCTGAAATAACAGATATTATTAAAAAGACGGTTGCCACCGGATCTGTTGTTCCTAGAAAAGAAATCGCAATTAAACCTCAGGGGGTTTCCGGCATTATTGAAACCTTGTATGTTGAGGCTGGAGATATGCTTAAAAAGGGTGATCCTATAGCCAAAATAAAGATCATTCCAGATATGATTAATTTGAATAGCGCTGAGTCAAGAGTAAATGTAGCTCAAATTAATTACGAGGATAAGGAAATTAACTATACTCGAGATAAGGCTTTATTCGACAAAAAAGTGATTTCAGAATCTGATTTTCAAAAAACACAACTGTCTTTCAGAAATTCAAAAGAAGAATTGCAATCTGCCAAAGATAATCTGCAGTTGATTAAAGAAGGTGTAATAAAAAACTCTGCAAGTGCAACAAATACAATAATTCGATCAACAATTGAAGGAATGATTCTTGATATTCCTGTGAAAGAAGGAAATTCGGTGATTCAAAGTAATACTTTTAATGATGGTACTACTGTTGCTATTGTTGCCGATATGGGTGAAATGATTTTCCAAGGTAAAGTTGACGAAACTGAAGTTGGGAAAATAGTTCAGGGAATGAATCTTGAATTAACCATTGGAGCTATTGAAGATGTAAAATTTGATGCTCATTTGGAATACATTTCTCCAAAAGGTGTGGAAGAGAATGGTGCCATTCAATTCGAAATTAAAGCTTCGGTTAAGCTTCGTAAAGATTTCTTTATCCGTTCGGGGTATAGCGCAAATGCCGAAATTGTTTTGGATAGAAGAGAAAAGGTATTAGCTGTAAACGAAAGTCTTTTAGAGTTTAAAAATGATTCAACTTTTGTTGAAATAGAAACTTCTGAACAGAAATTCGAAAAGAGATTTATTAAAACTGGTCTTTCTGATGGTATTAATATTGAGGTGTTGGAAGGTATTACCAAAGATGATAAGCTAAAAGGTGAAAAGAAGAAAAAAATCGATAACGTAAGAGAAGAAAATATAGAAGAATAAAATACAAACTCTTTTTATTGGCTTTTTTTAAAACAACAATTTGGCCATCTTCTTTTTATCATTATTAGTTTAATGATGAAAAACTAGTTCTATCGGATCAAAAAAATTAATATACACATGAAAAAAATAGTATTACTTATCCTTGTTTTTACCTTTTCCCTTTCTGGCATTTATGCTCAGGAATTATGGAATTTGGAAAAATGCATTACACATGCAAAGGAACACAACATCAACCTTAAGTTACAAAAACTAGATGCTGAGGTTCAGGCCAACAATACCAAACAATCAAAACTTGACTTGTTACCAAACTTAAATGGTAGTAGTGGATACAACTTTAACTATGGCCGTTCGTTAAGAGAAGATAACACCTATGAGAACGCCAACAGTCAAACAGGTTCTCTTGGAATTTCCTCAAATGTGACTCTATTCAGTGGTTTCCAAAAATGGAATTCAGTAAAACAAAACGAATTGGATCTTAAAGCCAATTTGCAGGATGTTGAAAAGGCAAAAGAGGATTTGGCTTTAAACATTACATCTTACTTTTTGGATATCCTGTTCAAAAAAGAACTTCTTCAAGTTGCTCACGAACAATTAAAAGTTACCGAACTGCAAATTAACAGAACAGAAGTTTTGGTAGATGCAGGAACTTTACCGAAGGGAACTTTAATGGAACAAAAAGCTCAGGCTGCTAGAGAAGATCTTGCGGTTGTTAATGCACAAAATGCGCTTGATATTGCATTGCTTGATCTTGCTCAGCTATTGGATTTGGAAGATACTAAAGCTTTTGACATTGTAACTCCAGAACTACCGGTTTTAAATGCAACCAAATCGATGGCCGATCCTGAATCTGTTTTTGTAAATGCGTTAACTTTCCGACCTGAAATGAAAGCGGCGCAATACCGTTTAGAAAGTTCAGAAAAAGGTTTAATTATTGCAAAAGGTCAACGTACTCCGACATTATCTATGTATGGATCGTGGAATTCCGGTTATCGCAAAAACCTACCAGAATATGGTGTTGCTGAAAATGGAACTCCATATATTATTAGAAAAGAAATGCGACTTAACGATCAATTAAGATTATTTGAATCGAAAAGCTTTGGTTTCAGTTTAAGCATTCCAATTTTTAATGGTGGTAGTGTTAATCGTAACATCAGCAATGCTAAGGTTAATATCGATCGCTCCAAATTGTACATGATGAACTCTAAAAACGCTCTGAGAAAAGACATTCAACAGGCACATGCAAATGCAAAGGCTGCAATGAAAAAGTTTTTCTCGAGTGAAACAGCAGTTTCTTCAACCGAAGAAGCCTTCCGTTATACCGAAGAGAAATTCAACCTAGGTTTGGTAAATTCTGTGGATTACAATCAAGAAAAAAACAATCTTTTTAAATCTAAATCAGATTTACTGCAGGCAAAATACGAATACATATTCCGAACCAAAATACTAGATTTCTATAATGGTATCGAAATAAATTTATAGTCAAGTTTCAAATTCGAAAAAGCTCTCAACTTATTACTGGTTGGGAGTTTTTTTTGCCTCATACGTGTTCCCTCTTGCTTAATTGTCTTAGTATAAAGAATGGTGATATTCTTCAATTTTAATTAATTTGAAGCTTGCAATTGCATATATTTCAATAGATATCGTTCACAATTACTATTTTATCCTTTATTTTGCACTGATTTTAAATTTTATCAAATGGCATTACTATTACATATCGAGACATCAACAGCAGTTTGTTCTGTTGCATTAGGGAAAGATGGTGATTTACTGGCTCTTAAAGAGACCAAAGAAGGAATGAAACATGCAACTCACCTTACCGTTTTTATTAATAACATCTTAAAGGAGAATAATTACACCCCTACAGATTTAGATGGCGTTGTTATTAGCATGGGACCCGGTTCATACACTGGCTTGCGAATTGGTGTATCAACCGCAAAAGGAATTTGTTATGGTGCCAACCTACCGCTTATCGCAACAAACACTTTGCAGGCAATGACCAAACCATTACTTGACAACAAAGACATACTTTCACAATTAAGTAAGCCTGAGCAAGCTTATTATTGTCCTATGATTGATGCACGAAGAATGGAAGTTTACACGGCTTTTTTCAATAACAAAAATGAATTAGTTAGAGAAATTTCTGCTGATATCATTGATGAAAGCTCCTATTCAAAGGAACTTTCAAAACGAGAAATTGTATTCTTCGGAGATGGTGCTTCAAAGTGCAAAGGCATGATTAAAAGTAAAAATGGCATCTTTATTGATAGTATAACACCATCAGCAATAGGAATGATAGAACTGGCTGAAACAAAATTTCAAAATAAGGAATTTGAAGATGTAGCCTATTTTGAACCTTTTTATTTGAAAGATTTTGTAGCTACTACTTCTAAAAAGAATATCTTTAAATAAGAACTAACAATAAAAAGTATGTATAAATTTTCTCTTAGTATCCTTCTAATTCTTATGAGCCAAACTATTTCATTGGCCGATTTCCCTGTTACGGAAAGCGAAAAAGGGGAACATCTAAGATATGTTATACATTATGGGATTATTCGAGGAGGAAAGGCAAGTTTAAAAATCAGACCCGAAAAAATAGATGGTAAAAATCTTTATCACGCTACTTTAACTGGCAAAACAGTCGGACTATTTAATTCACTATATAAGGTTAGAGATACATACGAAAGTTTTATTTCTCCTGAAACTTTACTGCCAGTAAAAGCAATTAGAGATATTAGCGAGGGCAACTACAAAAGATATACTGAAATAGTATTTGATCGGGAAAAAAATGAAGTAACCTCTACACGTTCTGGAGTTCATAAAGTACCGGTAGGAATACACGATATATTATCGGCTTTTTATTTTGCCCGAGCCAATCATTTTAATTCAAATTTAAAAATTAATGAAGTTGTAAAAATTCAAACTCATTTCTCTGATGAATTATTTCTTCTTCAATTCCGATTTATGGGATACGAAACAATCAACAGCAAAATTGGTGATGTAAAATGTTACAAATTTATTCCAATTGTGGCAACAGGCAGAGCTTTTAAAGATGAAGATGACATGACGATTTGGGTATCTGCCGATTCAAACCGAATTCCCGTGCGTGTACAATTTGACCTTTTCATTGGCTCGTTGCGTTGCGATTTGACAAATTTTTCAGATTTCTCCTACGATTCAATAGATAACGACTAAATTTATCCTTTTCCGCAGTATCTATTTCAAACAAAGCCTCGTAATATTTCAGAATATTAATTGTTTACCCTATTTTTGCAAAACTTAAAAGGAAGTTAAACCTTCTTTTTTTTTAAATGATTATTAAAAATTAATATTATATCATGGCGTCTACTACAGATTTTAAAAATGGAATGTGTATCCACTACAAAGGAGATTTATATACCATTGTACAATTCCAACATGTAAAACCGGGTAAAGGTCCTGCCTTTGTAAGAACAAAACTTAAGAATGTTAAAACAGGTAAGGTTATTGATAATACATTTAACTCAGGTGTAAAAATTGACATTGCACGTATCGAAAGACGTCCTCATCAATTTCTTTACAAAGATGATATGGGATATAATTTGATGCACACCGAAACCTATGAGCAAATTGCCTTACCAGAAGCATTGTTTAATTCTCCTGATCTTTTAAAAGAAGGTGAAATGGTTGAAGCTGTTTTTCACGCAGATACAGAAACTCCATTATATGTTGATCTTCCTGCTCATGTTGTTATGGAGGTTACTTATACAGAACCAGGTTTACGAGGAGATAGTTCATCTACATCATCATTAAAAGCTGCAACTGTTGAAAGTGGTGCTACCATTATGGTGCCATTGTTTATCAACACAGGCGATTTAATTAAAATTGACACACGCGACCACTCTTATTCGGAGCGTGTAAAAGCATAGTTTTTATAAACTCATCACCAAAAAAGGATTCTTTGTGGAATCCTTTTTTTTTTCATCCTGCCCCATTGACAGATGATCTGATATTTACTAAATTTGCATAAAACATAAAAACCCTAACGTGATTAAGCAACAATCTGTAAACAGCAAATTTAAGCTCAACCTAATTCTTAAAATCACTCAAGCGATTAATGAAAACTTATCGATTGATGGACTTTTACAGCAGTACAAGCAAATTTTATTTGATGAACTTAAGATTGGGAAAATTGCAGTCTACAAATTTAGTTCTCGCTGGGAAAAATTATTAGTTTCGGGCATCTCCAAAGAGTGCATCGATAAAATAAAAATTGAAAAACATTTAAGCAGTATTTCGGAGATTACTTATATCTCACGTGAATTGCCGGAAGTTTTTTGGTCTTTTGATTTTATCATTCCAGTAATCCATAAAAATTCGGTACTCGCTTATATTCTAATTGGCGATCTTGATGAGGAAATGGAAGGGATGAGCCCGGCAATAAGGCACCTTAGCTTTATACAAACCATTTCCAACATTATTATTGTGGCTATGGAGAATAAGCGTTTGTATAAACAATTATTGATTCAGGAGGCTTTTAAGAAGGAAATGGAATTAGCTTCAAAAATTCAAAACCTGCTAATTCCCAACCAAAGCTCTCTGCCACAAAATCAATTTGTTTCTACTTGCGGATATTATCAACCACATTTTGAAATTGGTGGAGATTATTACGATTTCATCAATTTTAACGATCAGGAATTAGGCTTTTGCATTGGTGATGTATCGGGAAAAGGAATTCCAGCCGCTTTAATCATGTCTAACTTTCAGGCTACCTTGCGAGCTCTTTTCCGTCCAGAAATTCCACTTGATGAACTAATGGTTCAATTGAATCAAAAAGTGTGTGACAATTCCAGCAGTGAAAAATTCCTGACCTTTTTTATTGGGATTTACAATTACACCACTCGAAAATTAAAATATGTGAATGCAAGTCATCACCCACCACTTCTTTACAATTTTGAAAAAGGAGAAACTACACTTTTAAAGAAAGGATGTATTGGTTTGGGTATGCTTGATGAAATTCCAGCCATCTCGGTTGGTGAAGTTACAATTGATGAGCATTCAAAATTACTTTGCTATACCGATGGATTAATAGAATTGGAACGTGATGATCAAATGGAAGTTGGTGTTCAGTTCTTAACAAATATGTTCGCAACACAAAAAAGCATCGCAGATACCTTTACCGATTTGATACACTATATTAATATTGGAAAAAAGAATAAAGCCGTAATTGATGATATATCATTGTTCGGCATCGAATTTAAAACTCCTCAAATGTAAAAAGGATCGGCTAATGCCGATCCTTTTCTAATTTAAATAAGTTCTTATTATTCTATTTCGAACGATACATCTTTTGAAGTTGACTTACCTGCAGTATCTTTAACTGTAACAGATAATTTATAGGCTCCAGGAGTAGCATTATCAGTAACTGCAATAATAAAGTTTATGATTTTGGAAGTTCCAGAAATTGAATGCAGAGCATTACCCGCTGCGTCAGTATCCGAAAGACTATTGAAACTAAATTCTTGAACTGTTTTTACTGATTTAACACCGATATATGATACTGTAACAGTATAAGATGCCAATGCCACATTATCTGCTGCTGTAAAGTTGACACTTAAATTTGCACCTGCAGCAACTTTTGTACTTGCTGTTGGACTAGCAATCGTAACTGTAGGAGCAACTGTATCTTCTTTGTCATCGCCACCTCCGCTACTACCACAACTCATCAT
>JBFFMG010000090.1:0-10992 GCA_041554215.1 Labilibaculum sp. | reverse complement strand
CAGACTACTTTTTTTGGCGCCGTCGTGCGTTCTGCTAAATCTTTTAGCTGGTCTGTTGTAGTCATTTGTAAATATTAAATTATTGTGGGGTAAAGCTTCTATAAAGGAAAAAATTAAATTTATAATTGGGAAAGTTTTTCATAATGGGTTTTTATGAAGAATTGGATGTAAAGGGAATCAAGAGAAAATAAATTAGTTTTTTCTTTAGGGAACTGTTAAATTTAGTATTGGCTTCGATAATCGGAGCATTTGTTTTTTATCTAAAATTGAAACTATGAAAAAAAAAATGTTATTTGTATTTGCAATTGTTGCAATGCTATTAGTTGGTCAAGAGGTAAATGCTCAAATGAAATTGGGAGGAAGTTTGAATCTTGGCACTAAGCTTTCTATTGATGATGACGGAAGTGAGGCTGCAGCATTTGGAATTGGAATTAAAGGTTTGTATGAGATAAATGAATTATTTTCAATTGCTCCTGGATTCACTTATTTCTTCCCTAGTTCTCCAAGTGGTTTAGATCTGACTGAATATGTGTTGGATGTGGATGCTCATTATAATTTCGTGAAGGAGGAAACTTTAAAAGTATACGCAATAGGAGGATTAAATTATTCTTATATCGATGCTTCAGTTGATTTAGGAGAATTTGGAGGTTTTGCTCTTTCAGATTCAAAAGTTGGTTTGAATTTAGGTGCTGGAGCAAGAACTGGAGGCGATGTACAGTTTTTTGGTGATCTTAAATACAACACAGCTTTTGAGAATATTAACATAGCTGTTGGAGTGCTTTTTAATTTATAGCAGGCCAATAATTTAAACATAAAAAAGACCATTTCTTAGAAATGGTCTTTTTTATCGGTGTTTTTTCTTAGAAACCTCTTTGCTGAGCTTCTAATTTTTGCATTTCCTCGTTAAAAGTTTCTTTGAATTTCTCATAGTCGTAATCAACTTTTAGTTTGTCATCTTGCGATAATTTTTGGTTGATTGCTTCCTCCAAATCTTTCGAACTCATTTCAAGAGCAATGTATGTTTTATATTTGTTTTCACCTGTTCTGGTTTGTTTTTCGCAAATCACCTTAGTGTTATTCAATTGTTGATTGATAACTTCTCTAGTTAAACCTTCGAAACGCTCTTCAACTTGCTCAACATTGTTTAATTCAGTTGAATTCACGTAATTATCGATGGTTCCTTTAATTGTGGATTGAATTAGAGTAGCAAGTTCGGCACGGGCATTGGTTCCTGCTTTCTTTTTAGAAACCATTTGATCTAAACTTTCGCCAATAGCAGAAGCTCTAAAATTATTTTTATCACTTTGGTAATCTGAGCCTGTGCAATAAACTTCAATTAATTCTTCGCCTTGAGCTTTCGTACTAATTGCTTTTTCAGCTGATCCGCATGAGCTTAAACCTGCGATTGCTAAAATTCCTAATCCAAGGAATAGTGATTGTAATTTTCGTGTTTTCATCTTTTTTTAGATTTTAGATGTGAGATTTTAGAAGTGAGATGTTTGTCTCTTTTCCAAATGTCACTACTATTTTATGAATTTATTAGTTGTATTATTTTATTGTTAAACTAAGACCAAAAATTTCTTATCTCATTTTTATAAGTCGAGTTGATTTAGCTTAGGAACAATTGTATTATTTATCTCATCAACAGCTTGTTCGTAGGCTTCTTTTACCGCGTAATCGTAACTAATGGGTTTCATCCCTTTTACTTCATATATGGCATCGTTAAAAATCTCCATTCCGGTTTTAACATCAGTAAGCGAGAAAAAACAATCCAGATACACAATGTATACAGTGTAGTTGCGGCCTTCTTTAATTTCCCCTTTTGTTACATTGGTATTGATATCAAGAATAACTTTAGCCTGATCTTTATCGTTGGTAAAAGAGAAGAAATTTTCGGACAATTCTTTCTTTAAATTATTCTCTAAAATACCTCGTTTTGAATCCACTCCGAATATCTTTTCACTAAAATTCATGTATGCTTTTAATCGCTCTACGTTTACTAATATTTTGCTTTTAGGTGCCGATTCTGGAGTGAAGAAAAGTTTGTTCAGCTCGTAATTCTCTTTGTTTTCATCCAAAATTGATGAAAGATCGAGGGAAACTGTAATTTCTTGTAGCTTTTGTTTTGATGTTACTTTCGACAATTGTGACATAGCATAACCAAATTGATCTGTAGCTATAGCACGATTCAAAATGCCTTCTCCTTTTGTAAATTCAAGAGTAAGAGGTAGCTGGGTAATTATTTTTTCGCCTTCGTCAGCAAGCCAAATAGCCTTTACCAAAATTGGTTCTTTTTGAGAAGTGGAAATTTCAAGTCGTATGGCTTTTTTCTCTGGAGTTAATTCTGTACGGTTAAAAATGTTTTGGATGGAGTTGTAAATGTCTGTTCCTAAATTAATATTTCCATCTAAAGTCATCACGCTAATATCTTCATCCAAATGATTTTTAATGGCATCCAGTGATTTTGCGTAATAATTCAAAGCGTGAAAAAGATCGAGTTGATTTTCATATTGCTTCGCTTCTTCAAAATAGCTTTGAGATAGCTTCTTTGCTTTGTTTAGTTTTATTCTTTTCAGAAGAGCGTATTGATTTTTAGATAATTGATAGTAAACCCAATACTCGTCTTCTTTTTTATTATCCCAAGATGATACCATTTCGTATCCTTCCAAATCTTGTGCAAGCGATGTTCTAATATCAGCTTCAAATTCTTCTTTAAAGCTGATGTTGTTTTCGAATTGATGCAAAACTGAATTCGATGAAATGGAAATGGATATTTCGGAGCTTAAATCTTGTAGCGCCTTATTTTTAGCCAATTGCATGTAGTTTGTTTGGTTCGCATCTTTTTTCACCACGGCTATACCAATGTAATATTCCGATGAAACAGGACGTTCGGTAACCCATTGTGGAGGTCTGCGTTTTGCTGCCGAAGAGTTTGGTGAGCAGCTCACCATAAACACAAGAATAAACGAGAAATAAAATAAGGTGCGTAAAGATGGAATCATTTTTAAGTTTTTGAATTATTGTCTTTTGATTTTTAAAGATAAAGAATCCTTAACAATAAGGATGCCAAAGCTGAAAGATTATTTATCCCATTTCTGAAATTAATTTATCAATTATTCGAAGTGAAAGTTGCGATTCGAAACCTCTCCCTTGTGCAAATCGGAATAGTTTGGCTCTAAGCTGATAAGGATCTTCCTCTCGAATGGTTTTTATTTTGCCTAATAATAAATCAGAAAGCACATCAGAATATTCAATTTCATTTAACTGTTCTATGGCTTCAGAAATAAGATATTCGGGAATCTGCTTTTGTTTAAGATGATGAGCAATTTTTATTCGTCCCCAACGGTTAAAACGGAATTTATCGCGAACGTAAAAATTGGTGTAACGCTCTTCGTCAATGAATTTCTCATCAATAAGCGATTGAATAATTTCATCCTGATCGACCGAAGAAATTTCCCAGTCGCGAAGCTTTTTACGGATGTCAGAACAACATTTTTCCTGCCGGCTGCAAATAAACATAGCCTGCGATAAAGCTGAATTTGCACTAAGTTCTCTTTTTTTCTTTTTTTTGTACTCCATTAATGCGATTTTACAGCTGAAACCATTCTGTTTTTACCATTGATATCGGCTATGAGGCGAATATTGGTAAACTTATGATTTTTCAAAAGATCTATCATTTCATTTCCCAAACTTTCATTGATTTCAAAATAAATTTTTCCGTCTTTTTTCAGATGTTGCTGGGCAAGTTCAGCTATGGTTCTATAAAAAATAAGTGGGTCGTGATCAGATACAAACAGTGCAGTGTGCGGCTCATAATCGAGCACATTCCTCTCCATTTTACTTTTTTCAGCCTCAGTTACATAGGGAGGATTGCTCACAATAATGTCAAAATGATCCCAATCAAAATCCTTCCACTTTAGAATATCCCGATGAAAGAAATTAATATCAACTTGATTCAATAAAGCGTTTTCTTTTGCTTTGTCAATTGCTCCGGCCGAAATATCAGCAGAGGAAATGTGAGCATTTTCCAAATTTTTTGCAAGAGAAATTGGTATGCAACCACTACCGGTCCCGATATCCAAAATGTGTAAGTCTTCCAGTTGATTTTCATTAATAATTGCATGCACCAACTCTTCGGTTTCCGGGCGAGGAATTAAGGTGTGTTCATTTACCTTAAAAGAAAGACCGTAAAATTCAGTTTCTCCTAAAATGTATTGTATTGGCTTGCAGGTTTTCAACTCTTGGGTATAAATATCAATTTGATTAAAATGATCTTCAGTAATTGGTTCAGTTTTGTTCAGTTGAATTTGAGTATTCGAATAGTTAAGAACATATTCAAGAAGAATGTATGCCATACTTTCGATTTCTCTCACAGAATATATCTCTTCGAGTTCTTTTTTTATGTAATTTAGTGAAGATTGTATTGTGTTTACTTGAATCATTTTTTTAAGAATATTGGTTGAAATGCGAATGTGACAAACGCAAAGGAATTGAAGAGTTAGTAAATCATTGTCTCATTACTCACATCTAATATCTCATAGCTATTAAAATAACAAAGATACAAATCTTCTGAAGCAGTCGAATATATGCTATTAACAATTAATTGGTCGGAATTCTGGTTTAATTTTTTTGAAGTGTTGGCAGTTTTATATGTCATCACTATTATTTCTACAGTAATAATTGTAATCCTTGAAAATCGAAGTCCTGTAAAATCTATTTCGTGGATTCTGGTTTTATTTTTATTACCAGTTTTGGGTTTTGTTTTTTATTTGGTGTTTGGGCAAAGTTTCCGGAGGCGTAAAATGTTCAACTTGAAAGAGCTGGGTGATATGAAATGGCTGCAGGTAATGAGTCAGGATCAAAAGCTCCATTTGGATAAAAACCGATGGTTAAAGGATGAGCGAATTCATGAGAAAAAAAATTTAATGACTTTGCTTTTGAACAATTCAAAGGCCTTACTTACTGGTTACAATCGGGTGAAAATTCTGAACGATGGAATAGAGACCTTCCCATCTATTTTCAAGGCTCTTCGAAAAGCAAAAGATCATATTCATCTGGAATATTATATTATTGAAGATGGAGAGTTAGCATCCGAATTGCACGAAATATTAATACAAAAAGCAAGAGAAGGAGTGGAGGTTCGCGTAATTTACGATGATGTAGGAAGTTGGAAGTTAAGCAAGAAATATGTAGAATCATTAGAAAAAGCAGGAGTGAAGATTCATGCTTTTCTTCCGGTTCGATTCCCTATTTTAACGAGTCGTGTGAATTATCGAAATCACCGTAAGATTATAGTAGTTGATGGAAAAACGGCATTTGTGGGAGGATTGAATTTTGCAGACAGATATTTACATGGAATACCAGAAATAGGTTCTTGGCGAGATACTCATTTGAAAATTGTTGGTGAAGCGGCTTCCAGTTTGCAAATCGTATTCTTAATTGATTGGTATTTTGTTCGCCAGGAGGTTTTGCTCGACGAAAAATACCTTCCATACAAAAAAGTAAAGCAGAAATGCTTGCTACAAATCACTGCATCGGGAGCCGATTCCGATTGGGCCAGTATTATGCAGGCCTATTTTTCAGCTATTACTAGAGCAAAGGGGAATGTATATATTTCTTCACCCTATTTTATGCCGAATGGAACTATTTTAATGGCGTTAAAAACTTCGGCCATGAGTGGTGTTGATGTAAGAGTGCTAATTCCTAAAAAATCAGATTCTTACATGACTTATTGGGGAACACTTTCTTACATTGAAGAGTTGCTGGAAGCTGGTGTGCGTATCTTCTTTTACAAGGGAGGATTTAATCACAGTAAAATAATGATGGTGGATGGAATATTGGCAACCGTGGGAACGGCGAACATGGATGCGCGTAGTTTTGAACAAAATTTTGAGGTAAACGCATTAATTTACGATGAGGCAACTACCTTAGAATTGCGAACACGCTTTTTAACAGACTTGGAAGATAGTGAAGAATTGCATTTACAGGATTGGCAGAATCGATCGAAAAGGCAAAGGGTAAAAGAATCAATGGCTCGCTTATTTACTCCTCTTCTGTAGACTCTTCCTGATATTTATTGAACCAAAACAGGATTTGTTTCATTACGTAATACTCCGAAGAATTTGGAGTTACTTTAATGTTTGAACCAGCATATTCCATAAATTTTACTAATTCATCCCCTTTTAAACCAGTAGCTTCTGATATAATATCGGCATTGTATTTCGCACTAATTTTTTTTGTGTTGCCCTCGTTTCTTATTATTTTGGATATTTTCTTTTTTGATTTTTCCGATTTACTTAATTTATCAAATAAGAAGTCAGTAGGTGCAAAAATTGCGCTAACAACGCCCATTTTCCCTTCTCGATTAGGACGATATTGGGCCGGTACGATATTTGGTTCTTTTGTGTTGTAGGGGGCTAATTGCTTATAAATACTTTTGTTAATTGGGTCTTTTTCTTCCAGTTTCGATTTAATAAAATCTTCCTTAAACTCATTCCAGGTTCCCAATGCATAAATATCTACTTCATCCAACAGGTACGAGATGTCTTCCAATTTAATTTGAAAAAAAGGAGGTGAATTTGGATTGAAAACGAAAGGAACTTCCCACTCTACCCGTTTGTAGCCTAAGGCACTTATTCGAAGCGTATCGAATTGCTGAATTTGTAGGTGGAAAATTCCAAGGCTGTCGCAAATTGTCCCTTTTCGCGTTCTTTTAATTGTTATTGTTGCCATGGAAATAGGAGTCAAACTTTCCGAATGGAGAATTTGCCCTGAAATACTAATTATAGAATCAATTTTGGTGGATTCCGAAAACGAGTAATAGCTGGAGCTCAGAAGTAGAATTAATGAAATGCAAAATACCCTCTTTAAATTCATGAGAAGCGTTTAATTCATTGTATTAAGGGCGCAGATGATTTCGTATTGTTCCTAAAGAATCGGTAAAGCTTAAATTGTTTTCAAATTGTGGTTTTTCCTGCAAAAAGTCGGTGTAAAGCTGTTTAATTCTTACTCCAATATACATTTCACTGGTTTGATAAGTGAAATTTTGATTTGAATTAATGTATTCCATTAACAGTTCTAATCTGAAGCCTGATTCGTGGGTTAATTCAGCAACTACTTCCCTATTGTATTTTTGCTGAAGAATTCGAAGTTGCCAATCAGTCATAGCTACAATTCCTTTTCGTTCTCTTCTTTTCTGACCGATAGATTTAATGGCATTAATTCCATCCAGCACATTTAATCCAAATCCTTGTCGGTTTAACGAATTAGCTTCAGCTTGGGCTAATTTTAAATTCCCAAAATTAAAAGTCGTTGCAATGTTTTCTTCTTCAGGCAAATCTGTTTTAATAAAATTTTCTTTAAACTGACTATAGGTTCCTAAAGAGTAAATGCTTACTTCATCTAAAAGGATACTGCCTTTTTCCATGAAAATTTCTTGAAAAACTTCCTCTTCAACTTCGGGAGGAATAATGCTAACCATTTGCTCTTGAAAGCCTAAAGCAGAAATTCTTAACATTTGGTCGGGATGCACTCGTAGGCGAAAAAAACCCGCACTATCACAAACAATTCCCCAATAAGTTCCTTGCAAGTTTACGTTGGCGAAAGAAACGCCTTCTAAGGTTTCCTGATTAATCACTTTTCCTGAGACAATGAAGCTGTTATCATTTTGTTCTTCTTGCGAAAAGGCTCCGAATAGGAAGAATAATGAGAGAAATATAGTGAGTATAATTGTTTTCAAATTGGTCGATTTTATTGTTCAAGTGTAAAGATAATTTTCTATCTGAATGAATATTGAATTTGTTACATTTTTTAACACACTTTAACCCAAATTAAAGGTGCTGTATCTGCTTATTTACCAGTCCAGTTAATGAGTTTGCTGGTTTTCTCAAATGGATTTGTTTCCCCATATAAAATATCATTATCGCGTTGGTAACACATCATAGGGTGTGTGGTTTCTATTTTGAATGAAATCGGTATGTCTTTAACAACCTGATGAGCATTATTGCCCCATAAAAACCATATTGCGTCAGGTTTTGCAGTGCTAATATATGTAAGCACTTTTTGAGTAAATGGAGCCCAAAGTTTAGCATGTGAATTGGGTTTGCCAATTTCGCAAGTAAATGCTGTATTTAGAAGGAGTACATTTTCATGTTCCGACCAATATTTAAAAAGTTGGTTGGGCGGCAATATTTTAAAATCATCATCCATTAAAAGTCGGTCACCTTCGTTAATTCGACTCATAATTTCTGAATATTTTAACTCTTTGGTTGTTTCGGCTTTGTAAATGCAGCGTAGAATGTTTTTAAGGGAAACATTTCGAAACTTATCATGCCATGAGTTTAGTCCATTTACTTCAAACGCTCTTCCTGTAGCAACTCCAGCTTGTGGGTAAGGATCTTGCCCTAAAATCACAACCGGAATTTTATTCAAATCCATTTCTAAAAAGCGCAGTGTAAGATTTGACTTTGGAGTGGATTCTTTAATGCGAATTGATTTTTCAATATCCTTAATCAAACAAACAATTTCATCAGAAAGAAAAGCATTCCAACTTTTGTGAATGGATATTTGAGAAAGAAAACAAGAATTATTCATGTGAACTGCGTTTTTTTGTAAGTTCAAAAATAGTAAATGCAATTATTAATTAATAATTATAAGTTAAGAATTGTGTTCGTAAGAATAATACCTATTATTTTCAGTTATTTGGGGTAATCTAGATGTTATTTTGATTCATTTTAGGAACATATCAAATTCAGAATTGGCAATACTGTTTGACGATTCGACTTTTTAGACTCTTTTATACCTTTCTACTTTTATTCTTTTTGACTAGTTTTGTTACCTAATTAACCAAAATAGATAAGATACAACTGATTATGTACCAGAAATTGAGAGAAAGCATTGAAGCTGCATGGGATGACCGGTCACTTTTGAGTACTCCTGAAGTACAAAAAAGCATAGAAGAAGTTATTGAATTGTTAGATAAAGGAATTCTTCGTACTGCAGAACCACTAGCAGACGGATGGCAAGTAAACGAATGGGTTAAAAAAGCCGTAATTCTTTATTTCCCAATTCGTAAAATGGAAACTATAGAAGTTGGTCCATTTGAATTTCACGATAAAATGGCATTGAAAACCAACTATGCAGAATTGGGAGTTCGAGTAGTTCCTCACGCAGTTGCACGATATGGTGCTTTTATTGCAAAAGGAGTTATAATGATGCCATCCTATGTAAATATTGGAGCTTTTGTAGATGAAGGAACCATGGTTGACACATGGGCAACAGTTGGTTCTTGCGCGCAGATAGGCAAAAATGTTCACCTTAGTGGTGGAGTAGGTATTGGTGGTGTATTAGAGCCAATTCAAGCTGCTCCAGTTATTATTGAAGATGATTGTTTTATTGGTTCTCGTTGCATTGTTGTAGAAGGTGTTCATTTGGAAAAAGAAGTTGTTCTGGGTGCTAATGTTGTACTAACCGGATCGACAAGAATTATAGACGTTACTGGTGAGGAGCCTGTTGAGTTTAGTGGATTCATTCCAGCTCGTTCGGTAGTAATTCCAGGAACAAGAACCAAGAAGTTTCCAGCAGGAGAGTATCAGGTGCCTTGTGCTTTGATCATCGGAAAAAGAAAACCATCCACCGATTTAAAAACATCACTGAACGACGCATTGCGCGAATACAATGTAGCAGTTTAAAATAGTGTTTAAAGTGCTTGTGAGTATTTATAGGTGTATCCAATTTTTACAACTCTAAGTACTCATAAGTATTCAAGACACTTTTAGGCACTAAATAACTTAACAATGCACAACGACATAAAAAAAGCTTTGGAAGTGCTTCACGCTGGTGGAGTTATTCTATATCCTACCGATACGATTTGGGGAATAGGCTGCGATGCAACAAATCCTGAAGCCGTAAAAAGGGTATATGAAATTAAGAATAGGGAAGATTCGAAAGCCATGTTGGTCTTAATGGAAAATCCGAATCGTCTGAATTCATATGTAAATGAGGTTCCGGAAATTGCCTGGGATTTGATTGATACAAATGATCAGCCAATGACTTTGATTTATCCGGGAGCTAAAAATTTGGCTCCAAATCTAATCAATTCCGATGGAACCATTGGTATTCGAATTACGAGTGAAGAATTTACGCAGAACTTAATTCAACGATTTAAAAAACCAATTGTTTCTACTTCTGCAAATCGAAGTGGGGAAGCCGCTCCTGCTAATTTTTATGAAATTGATGAGGAGATTAAAGAGGCTGTTGATTATATTGTGGAATACCGACAAGAGGATATGGAAAAAGGCAAAGCTTCCAGTATTATCAAGATTGGATTAGGAGGAGAAGTACAAATTATAAGACCGTAGGGACACACCATCGTGTGTCCTCACGGATATATTTTTTACAAACCTATCGATTTGATACGTCCCGATCCTGCCGATTTTGAGTCTACAGATTCAGGTTTGCCACGGTAGAAAATGTCACCACTGCCTGCAACTCTTGCGGTCAGTTTTTTTGTTGCATACACCTTGCTGTTTCCCGATCCTGATACATGAACATCAACATTTTCAGTTTTTAAATAGCCAGCATCAACATCTCCCGATCCGCTAATATGAATTTCAAGTTTTTGTATTCCATCACCTTTTAGGTTAATATCTCCCGATCCGGAAATATGGCACTCAATATTTTCTCCCGATAAATCTTCGATAAAAATATTGCCACTTCCGCTAATTGCATATTTTGCATTAGATGTTTCTATTGGGCTTGTGGCTTCAATGTTTCCCGATCCGGAAATGCTTAAATTTTTAATTTGGGACGAAGAAATATACACCTCAATGTTTTTAAAGGAATTATTCCAACCCCAGCTTTTATTTTTTTTGCGTTTAATTTTCAAAGTTCCATCTTCCACTACAGTAATAATTTCTTCTAAAAATTTATAGGAAAAATCATCTTTATTTATTATTGCTAACCGAATATTACCAATATCTTTTATTGAAGTTT
>JBFFMG010000089.1:0-11082 GCA_041554215.1 Labilibaculum sp. | reverse complement strand
TACATTTTTGCCCTCTCAGCAATACTTTGCTGGTCGACTGTGGCTACCGCATTTAAAATTGCCTTGAGCGGTATGGATTTTCTTCACCTACTGCTAATTTCATCGGGAGTTGCCATGCTTTTTTTAGGCAGTTTACTTTTGTTCACATCTCAGTTTAAAAAAATTCTTACCGGTAACAAAAGGGAATATCTTCGATCGGCAGGCTTGGGATTTTTAAATCCATTCCTCTACTATTTAGTACTATTAAAAGCTTATTCGATACTCCCAGCGCAATTTGCATTGAGCTTGAACTACATATGGCCAATAACTTTGGTTCTACTTTCCATCCCATTATTAAAACAAAAAATTGGATGGAGGAGTCTCTTGTGTATACTAATTAGTTTTTCGGGTGTTTTAGTTATCGCCAATAAAGGTTCATTTACATCTATTGAAACGCCTAATACATATGGCGTTCTATTGGCTCTTTCAAGTTCTTTGTTTTGGGCTCTTTTTTGGATTTTTAATGTTCGCGATCATCGTGAAGAAAAACAAAAACTGTTTCTGAACTTTGTGTTCGGTTTTATATATATTCTGATATTTATCCTCATATTTTCAGAATTTAGAATGCCTGATAACAAAAGTATTTTGGCTGCGATATATATTGGAATTGTAGAATGTGGCGTTGCCTATGTTTTCTGGTTAAAAGCATTAAAAATTACAAGTTCTACCGATAAAATAAGCAATTTGGTCTTTTTAAGTCCATTTATTTCCCTGCTATTCGTCCACCTTATAATCGGAGAATCTATCTATCTTAGCACTCTAGCAGGTCTTTGTTTAATTATTTTAGGCATTGTTTTGCAAAAATTTATTAAAAAATCCACTTCAATTGAGTAACGACAGAATAATTATGGGAATCGATCCTGGCACAAATATGATGGGCTATGGACTTATTAGAGTTGTAGACAAGAAACCGCAAATCTTGGTTTCGGGTGTCTTAGACCTCAAAAAAATTACCGATCCGTACATTAAACTTCAAAAAATTTTTCAGCGTACCTTGCAAGTAATCGATGAATACAAGCCAGATGAATTGGCCATTGAATCACAATTTTTCGGTAAAAATGTTCAGTCAATGCTTAAATTAGGACGAGCGCAAGGGGTTGCCATATCTGCAGCTTTACATCGAAACATTCCCATTTTTGAATATGCACCTAAAAAAATTAAACTTTCAATTACTGGTACGGGAACAGCCTCGAAAGAACAATTGGCAACTATTCTGCAACGTTTTTTTAATCTGAAGGAATTCCCGCAGAATTCGGATGAAACAGATGCTCTCGCAATTGCAATGTGTCATTTTTTCCAGGGAAATGCAATTGCCTCTAAAAGCAAACCAAAATCGTGGGCCGATTTTGTAAAAAAGAATCCCGATCGAGTTAAGTAACCCCGACTAGCATTTAAACACACTCCAGAAACCGAGTATGTTTACTCTTATTCTCAGATAATTACCAGCATTACACCATCCAAAATTTTGAATATAAACTGAAATCCTATTTCAAAAAAAAGAGCCACTTACTAAGTGGCTTTCCTATCTTCTGAAATAAACTATATTATTTAAAGTTCACTCTAATATTTGCGGCAATTTCAGCCAATTTATCAGATGTAACTTCCAATTTTGGATTTGCAAAATTTAAATCACCAATATTATTTAATGGCACTAAATGAATATGTGTATGAGGAACCTCTATGCCAATAACAGCAATACCAATTCTTTTACATTCAATAGTTTTCTCGATAGCCTTCGCTACGCGTTTCGCATAGACATTTAAGCCTGCCAAAACATCATCTTCCAAATCAAATATATAATCGACCTCCTGCTTTGGAATTACCAAAGTATGTCCAAGCGCTAATGGACTGATATCCAAAAAGGCGAAATAGTTTTCATCTTCAGCTATTTTATGACAAGGAATTTCGCCATTAATAATTTTTGTGAAAATTGAAGCCATATTTATTTATTTTTGATTGCGTAATCCTTTAATTTACAATGTAATGTCAACAATCTCGAATGGAATTAATCCATTAGGAACCTGTATTTCAACAACATCACCAATAACCTTGCCAATCAAGCCTTTAGCAATTGGAGTATTTATTGATAATTTTCCTTGCTTAAAATCAGCCTCGGTCTCGGATACTAAAGTATAAGTCATTACTGCACCATTTTTTTGATTCTTGATGGTAACCTTATTCATCATTTGCACCTTCGAAGTGTCAATTTTAGTCTCATCAATTACACGGCTGTTGGCAAGAATACCTCTTAATCGTGAAATTTTAGCCTCTAGTAAACCTTGTGCTTCTTTGGCAGCATCGTACTCAGCATTTTCGGACAAATCTCCTTTGTCTATTGCTTCTCCGATTTGTTTGGAAATATTTGGACGTTCAATTCGTTCAAGATGTTCCACTTCTGCTCTAAGTTTTTTTAGTCCTTCGGCTGTTACATATGCATAACCAGACATAATTCCCTCCTATTTAAATTCTTATAATTTCTAATCTATGATCGACTACGATCTAAAAAACAAAAAGAATTTCGACAATTCGAAACTCTTCCGGATACAAAGATACAAATTTCGTATAAAGTATCCTTTCCTGTACGGATTAACAGGAACTTATAAAAGTATAGTTTTTTTACGTTAATTATACTTCCTGTCTAAAATTTCCTTGTAAATAATTGCCTGTCGCCAATCAATTTCCTCCAATTGATTCTCATCTGACTCGATCTGCTCCTGCTCTTCACTATAAATTACTTTTAAAGCAGATAAAGCAGAATCCTTTTCATCTCCGCGAGCTTCAGCTTTTGAATTCTCCAGTCTTGCGTACTCCTCCATCATCGTTTCCTCCCTTACTGGTTTTGCATCCTCAATAGGTTCAATGTAAGGTGTAGATATTTCATTGCCCATCAAAGTATCAAAAAGAGATTCAAATCCGCCTGTTGCTTTTGGAGTATCTTGTTGATAATCCTCTTCCTCGTTAGGCGGACTAACAGCAACCGGTGGCTTCTTTTTTTTAAGAGCACCAACAATAACAAAAAGTGCCATTACAATCAAGTATAATATATTCCCCCAGCTATCGTCCATATTGATACTATTAAAATTGAATAAAAAGCTTAGTTTTGCGTTTGCCCTACACTATTATTAGTAATAATTACGTTATACGGTTATAATTAATCTACAATGAACAGCAATAAATCAAATTTACAATATTTTTTTCTTATCCTTCTGCTAAACCTTACTTTTTGTTCTTGCAGTAAGGATACAAACGTGAATGAAATCATCCCGTATACCTATGTTAAGGGAACCATACATCTTGATTTTTACAGCGAGCTAAATTCCGTTGGTAACGCTCTTTACTTTGATGAGATTGGTACATCGACCGGATACTACGGACACGGCTTTATTGTGATAAGAACAAGCACTTCCGAATTTGCGGTATTTGACGCGTCCTGCACGAACGACAAAGATTCTGATGAGCATGTTGAAATAGAAGGCACCTATGCAGAATGTCCTGTTTGCGAAAGCAAATTTAGTCTCTTAACTGGAGGATGGCCATTTAATGACTCGGTTGCTGAATACAAACTAAAAGAATACAAAAGCACATACTACTCTGGCAGCAACACTTTACTTGTTAGCAATTAAATTTACCAAAACTAGCCACTTACCTAAGGAACTAATTTCCACAGGTTAAAAATAAGAAAATAAGCATACAATCAAAATATTATAAAGTTTACTTTTAAAAATCTTAATCCTGTAAAGTCTTGTTTTACTTTACTATAATGCATAATTTGATAGGGAATTCACCTAATTAATTTAATCTCTATCCTATGAAAAAAGCATTATTACTACTAGTGTTCGGGGTATTATTAACTCCTTTTGCAAGTTTTGCCAGTGAAGCAGATCTAGTTGTCCCCGATTTACGCCAAAGTGTTTTTGACGGACTAGGTGGCATAAATGGTTGGAACCTTTTATTTTATGGCATTGTAGTTATCGTTTTAGGTTTACTATTCGGTTTAATTCAATTTAATCGAATAAAAAAGTTGCCAGTGCATCACTCAATGGCAAAAGTTTCGAATATTATTTATGAAACATGTAAAATATATCTATTACAGCAAGGTAAATTTCTAATTATTCTATTTCTTATAATTGGTACTGCTATCTCCTACTATTTTATTGGATTGGCACATGTTTCCATTCCAAAAACCATGCTTATTCTTCTTTGGACTGTATTGGGAATATTAGGATCGTATGGTGTAGCTTGGTTTGGAATCAGGATAAATACCTATGCGAACAGTCGCACATCTTTTGCTGCCCTTAGGCAAAAACCTTTCGATGTAATGTCGATTCCTTTGCAAGCAGGTATGAGCGTAGGACTTCTTTTAATTTGCGTTGAATTAATAATGATGATCGCAATTTTACTTTTTATACCTGGCGAAAGTGCAGGAGCTTGTTTTGTAGGGTTTGCAATTGGGGAATCTTTAGGTGCAGCAGCATTGCGGATTGCTGGTGGTATTTTTACCAAGATTGCTGATATTGGTGCCGATTTAATGAAATTGGTTTTCAAAATTGGTGAAGATGATCCTAGAAACCCAGGAGTTATTGCCGATTGTACTGGAGACAATGCAGGTGACAGTGTAGGCCCAACTGCCGATGGATTTGAGACTTATGGCGTTACTGGTGTTGCATTAATTACTTTTATTATTTTGATGTTTGGTGAAACTGGATTAATGCCAAACGTTGGTTTTGCATCAACTCTTATTGTATGGATTTTCGCGATGCGTGTACTGATGATTTTTACTTCGGTATTCGCTTATTTGGTAAATCAAGTCATTGCAAAAGCAAAATACAGTCAAGCTGATCGTTTTAATTTTGAAGCTCCATTAACTTCTTTGGTATGGATTACTTCGATTATTTCGATTGTTGTAACTTATGTTGTCAGCGATATTCTAATATCTGATCTACCAGAAGGATTATGGTGGAAACTTTCAACAATAATATCCTGCGGAACACTTGCCGCTGCTGTTATTCCCGAATTAACCAAAGCATTTACCAGTTCGAGTTCACGTCATGTTCAAGAAGTTGTTACAGCTTCTCGCGAAGGTGGTGCATCATTAACTATTCTTTCGGGAATGGTAGCCGGTAATTTCTCCGCCTTTTGGAAAGGCATGGTAATGATGGCTTTGATGGCAACCGCCTTTTACACAGTTCAAGACATTGCGGCTTTTGGCGATTACCCCGGAATTTTCGCATTTGGTTTGGTCGCATTTGGATTTTTAGGAATGGGGCCCGTTACTATTGCTGTTGACAGTTATGGACCAGTTACAGACAATGCGCAATCGGTATTTGAACTTTCTCAAATTGAAAAGATTCCAAATATTAAAGAAGAGATTCTGAAAGATTTTGGATTTGAACCTAATTTTGAAACTGGAAAACACAATTTGGAAGAGAACGATTCGGCAGGAAACACTTTTAAAGCAACAGCAAAACCAGTATTAATTGGTACTGCTGTGATTGGTGCAACTACTATGATTTTTGCAATTATTCTCCTACTCAAAGGAACTATCCTCTCGAATGGTGAATCATTACTGCAAATTCAATTAACCGACCCATCTGTTATTCTTGGTTTAATTACAGGTGGTGCAGTGATATTCTGGTTCTCGGGAGCATCGATGCAAGCTGTTACAACGGGAGCTTATCGCGCGGTAGAATATATAAAAGAGAACATCGATTTGGACAAAACAGAAGCTGATATTGAAGACTCTAAGAATGTTGTGAAAATTTGTACTCAATATGCACAAACAGGAATGTGGAATATTTTTGCAGTGATTCTTTGTCTGACATTGGCATTTGCTTTTTTTAGCCCGAACTTCTTTGTTGCCTACTTAATTTCCATCGCAATTTTCGGTTTGTTTCAAGCGATGTATATGGCCAATGCTGGTGGTGCATGGGACAATGCCAAGAAAGTTGTTGAAGTTGATTTAAAAGAGAAAAACACTCCATTACACGATGCAACAATTATTGGTGATACTGTTGGAGATCCATACAAGGACACTTCGTCGGTGGCCTTAAACCCAATTATTAAATTCTCTACTTTATTTGGATTATTAGCTGCCGAAATTGCCATTGAATTAATCGTTCAGTCGGATAAAACCGGAGAAATGAATTACGCTCCTTACATTGGAGTTGTGTTCTTAGCAATTGGTTTGTTCTTTGTCTATCGCTCTTTCTACGGAATGAGAATTCCGGTAAAGGAGGTAAAAACTTCCAATGCTCAGCCAAAAGTGAATATAGCAGGTGAGACCAGCTAATTAGCTACTTGATTGAAATACAAAACCCCGGAGAATTTCTTCGGGGTCATTTATTCTACCTGATATGAATTTGATAAAAAACATTCCGATTGCAATTATTTCATTGATATGCTTACAATTGTTAAGCTTCAATATTATTGGTAAAAAGACATTACAAAATCATATTATTCAGAATTACAAAACTTATTTAATAGATCGAGAAATTGCTATAGGAAAATATTACTCAAATCTAAAATTTTCCACAAAACAACAGAATCAATTAAAACAGATTTTTAATGTAAGCTCATTAAATTCTGTCGTAAAAGAAGATATTCATAACAATTATTGGCTATCAACCGATTATAATTACTCAGTAGAAGTAAGTTTCAAAAATTCGATTTATGCTAATGTTATTGAAGATGAAACATACATCGGATTTATCGCAAATGATAAATCGGAATATATCTGGATATTAATAACATGGGTAAAAGTTAAAAAAGAAAATGTAGGAATGACTTAACTCAACAAATTCACAACCTCTTCCTTGTCCTTCACCAACTGAGCTTTTAACTCATCAAGAGAAGCAAAAAGTTGCTCGTTTCGAATGCGTTGATAAAAATGAATCGTGATATTTTTGTAGTAGATATCTTGATTAAAATCCAATATATGAACTTCTATGGATCGGTTATCTAATTGATTATTTACGGTTGGTCGAACGCCAATATTCAACATGCCCAAGTATCGTTTATCACCAACATCAACCTTTACGGCATACACTCCATCTTTTGGTACCAATTTGTAACTTTCCTGCGGATCGATATTGGCCGTTGGAAATCCAATTGTATGTCCTAACTTTTTCCCGTCGATAACATCTCCTTTAATAAAAAACCGATAACCCAAATATTTATTCGCCATTTGGATATCACCTTCGGAAATGGCAGTTCGAACTTTTGTAGAACTTATATTAATAGCATCCATATTTAAGACATCCTGACGCTCTATTTTAAAATTTAATTGATCGGCAAAAATCTTTAAATCCTCATATTTTCCTTCCCGATTGTGCCCAAAACGATGATCGTAACCAACCACCAAATATTTCATAACCAGTTGATTCACAAGAATTTTCTCAACAAATTCTACGTACGACAATTTGGAAAATTCTATTGTAAACGGATAAATCACTAAATGATCGATACCAGCGGCTTCGAGTAATACTTTTTTCTCTTCGAGAGTATTGATTAATCGCAAGCCATTTTCCTCTGGGTTTAAAACCAATCTTGGGTGAGGATAAAATGTAAAAATTACCGTTTCGCCCTTCACTTTTTGAGCCAACTCCTGTAAACGACGAATCACTTTGCGATGCCCAAGATGCACACCATCAAAAGTACCGATAGTTACAACTGGATTAATTGCGGAAAAATCTTTTAAATCCGTATATATTTTCATGTGATAGCAAAAAATTATTCTATCAAAATGATTCTCATTCATTTCCATCTTACTCCTGTAATTCTATCGAACCAATTGAGAAAACATCTTGATTTACTGATGCAAAAATATGAAAATTTCAGGAACAAACTCCGACTTAGACCAAAGGAAGTAAATTTCCGAAGAATGATGAAAAAAAATGATCTGTTTAAAAGGCAGCTAAATGACATTCCATTTACACAGAACAAATTAAATCCGAGAAGGAAATAATAATGATTATACAGGAAATTATTAGTAAATTTCCCGCTTAGTTTCCGAATATATTCAGGGATAAATAAATTTGGTTTTGTTTTTCGATAGTAATTTAATGAGAATCACTTACTAAATATATTATTGTTCCAATTTATCCGGATAAGGAAGTAAAAAAGACAATACGTAAACAAAGAAAACTATTCATATGAAAAAATTATTATTAGCCCTGCCAATCCTTTTATTATGGGCTTGTAGTCAGAAAGATGTTGTTAAAGTTGAAGGTAAAATTGATAATGCCGAGGGAAAAGTATTGTACTTAGACAGATTAAATACAACTGGTTCGGAAGTATTGGACTCCATCACAATTGATGAAGAGGGTCGTTTTAAATTTAAGGTAGAAAACACCAAGCCTGAATTTTATTTATTGCGCCTTTCCAACGGATCTTTAATTACCTTATTAGCCGAAGCAAACGAAAGTCTTTTGGTTTACATTAAAGGTGTAGATATGGGGAAAGATTATATTGTTGAAGGCTCAAAAGGTTCAAAATTAGTAAAAGAGCTAAACGATAAATTGAATGAAACCAAGGATCAGCTTGCAAATATCCGTAAAGATTTAGAAACGAAAAAAAGTGATCCTAACTATTCCAGTATTTCGCAAAACCTATTAGCCGATTACGTAAAAGCACTACAAAGCCAGAGAGAGTTTTCAATTGACTTTATCATGAAAAATGCAACTTCATTATCAAGTTATATGGCTTTGTATCAAAAATTGGATAACAATACATATACATTGAATGAGAATGAGGACATCCAGTATGTGAAAATTGTTGCTTCGTCGATGATGGCCTTGTATCCTGAACATGATTATACCAAAGCAATTTTGGCTAATTTGAAAGATTTACAAAAGAAATACAATAATGCGAAGGTTGCTCAATTAATTAAAGATGAAGGAACCAACTTTCCTGACATCAAACTTCCAAACCAAAAAGGAAAAGAAGTTAGTCTTAGCTCGCTAAAAGGGAAATTTATTGTTCTAAGTTTCTGGGCTTCTCAAGATGTGAACTCACGCAAACAAAACAGAGATTTAACTAAAATATACAATAAATTCAATAAGAAAGGATTGGAGATTTATCAAGTTTCTGTTGATCAGGATGAGAAATTATGGACTAAAGCCATTCAGGATGATCAAATGAACTGGATTAATGTGTGCGATATAAAAACCGGAAGTGTAAATGCTACACGACTTTACAATATTCAGTCGGTACCATCAAACTATTTGTTGGATCAAAAAGGTGATATTGTTGGAAAAAATCTTTTTGGTTTAGCACTTGAAGAGAAAATTGCAGAGTACGTTAAATAAGTGACTATACTATTTAAAGTGCCTAAAGTACTTCAAGTTGAAATACTAAATTTCATTACTTTTGTACTTTAGGCATTTTAAGTACTTGAAACTTTGTTATGAGCGAGAAAAAAAATATATACTTTGCATCGGATGTGCATTTGGGGGCTCCTGCTTTACGAAACAATCGCGAACGCGAAAAATTGTTTGTAAAGTGGCTTGATCAGGTTAAAGATGATGCCGAATGCATTTACTTGATGGGAGATATTTTTGATTTCTGGTTTGAATACAAACGTGCGGTTCCAAGAGGATTTACACGCGTTTTAGGCAAGATTGCTGAAATTACTGATTCTGGTATTCCTGTTCATTTTTTTACCGGAAACCACGACATTTGGGTATTTGATTATTTGCCAACTGAGATTGGAGTGATTGTTCATCGAGACATCGTAAAAACGGAGATTAAAGGGAAAAAGTTTTTCCTGGGTCACGGAGATGGATTGGGGCCATTCGACAAGAATTACAAACTATTGAAAAAAATGTTTACCAGCCAGTTTTTACAATGGTCATTTGCCCGTATCCATCCTAATTTATCTATTTGGTTAGCTCATAAATGGTCTGGTCACAGCAGATTAAGAGATGGAAAAGTAGAGGCTGACGATTACCGTGGTGAAGACAAAGAGTGGTTGGTGCTTTTCGCTAAGGATGAGTTAAAGAAGGAACATTTCGACTATTTTATTTTTGGTCACCGACATTGGCCTTGTAATGTGGATTTGAATGGAAAAAGTCGCTATATAAATACTGGTGATTGGGTAACTCATTTTACTTATGCTGTGTTTGATGGCGAAAAAATGGAAGTTAAGGAATACGAAAAACCAAAGATTAACCACTAAGAACACAAAGGATTTTCACCAAGTTGCACAAAGAAATACATTTTCCACTTCACCTCAAAAACCAATGTAAAAATGCAGCATGCTGCGTTGCTACAAACAAAATAAAACAAAATGGAAATATTATACATCGCCCTCGGAATAGCTAAAGGATTGATTATTGCTTGGTTAATTTTTCGAAAAAGAGTTGCACATCAAGCCGTGCTTAATCGGGAAGAGTTGCTGAAACAGGAAAATGCTTTTATCAACGAAAAGAGTGAGCTTTCGCACAAACTATCTGTGTTGGAAGAACGTGCGAACAATTTGTTAAAGGAGAAAACAGATTTAAATGAGGCTGTGATAGTTGAGCGCCAGAAGAATGAGAATTTGACACGCTCTGTTTCCATATCCGCCACCGAGCGAAAAAATTTAGAGGAACGATTAACAACTCAAAAGCAAGAGCTGGAAGAACTTCAAAAGAAATTCACTACCGAATTTGAGAATATTGCCACCAAAATATTGAAGGAGAACACCAAAGAATTTACTTCTTCGAATCAGAAAAACATGAGTGACATCATGGGACCGATTAAAGAGAAATTGATGTCGTTTGAGAAAAAAGTAGAAGAAACTTACGATAGGGAATTGCGCGATAAAATCAGCCTGAAGGAAGAAGTGAAAAAGCTTTATGAACTGAACTCCAAAATTAGTGATGAAGCCAACAACCTGACCAAAGCCTTAAAGGGAGATGTGAAAAAGCAAGGGAATTGGGGAGAAGTTGTTTTAGAAAGAATATTAGAGCGATCTGGTTTGACCAAAGGTCAGGAATATGATCGTGAGGTAGTGATGCAAAACAGTCAGGGGCAAACCATACGGCCTGATGTTATTATTCGTTT
>JBFFMG010000088.1:0-11111 GCA_041554215.1 Labilibaculum sp. | reverse complement strand
TTCTTTAAATTTAGATGCCAACGATAAGGATTATCCTTTTTCGGTAAAACCGGATGAAAAAGTAACAATGGACAAACTAGTAGAGATCTTCAAAGATTACTACGAAGGAACTCCATACAACTTTGTGAAGAACATCAAACAAGCAGATAAAGATGGAAATGAGGTTATTTCTCCTTTTGCAAATCCATTTATGCCTTACGATATGAATAAATTGTTTGGTGTTAATGGCGGATGGGATGAATTGGGAGAAAGAACTATTGCTCGTTGGTACACCATGTATGCAACAATTATTCAATGTCGCGATTGGTTGCCCGATGAAGTAGGTGGAATTGTTTGGTTGGCTCAGGATAATGTAGCAACATCAATCTACATACCCGTTTATGCTGGTGCTACCGATTTAGCCACTAGCTATAAAGTAAAAGCTCGAAGATTAGGCTATACTCGCACATCTGCATGGTGGGCTTTTAACAGATTGAGTACATTATCGGCTCAACGATGGGGAGATATGCGAAAAGATATCGATAAGGTATTTGTTCCTTTACAGAAGAGCTATTTTGAAGAGCAAGCTAAGATTGATGAGCAATTCTTGAGTTTAAGCAAGAAAAAAAGACAGGAATTCCTAACCAACAGAACCATACAACTTGGAAACGAAGTAGTTGAAAAAGCATGGGAAATTGGCGATGGAATTTGGACCAAATACGATGAAAAATTCTAAGAACCTTATATTTTTAATGAAAGAAGAGCAGCTGATTGGTTGCTCTTTTTTTATTTCCAAGAATAAGCCCTGAAACAAAGGCATATAAATCCACCGATTTCGTATTCCATTGTTGTTTTCGAACAAAAAAGCGACTAATTTGTTAGATGGTTAATTAAATTAAAAAATATGAAACGTCCATAACAGGCAATTGTGACGCACAGGGGCATGATTACTGGTTCGTGGTAAGTTCCATATAGACAAAACACATAATTATAATCATATGAAACGAATATTTACAATAGCAATTTTGATTATGGCAACAGGTCTGTTTAGCTATTCCCAAGAGAGTATCCATCAATTTACAGTTACAACTATTGACGGTTCTGAATTTAATTTTGCTGATTTGAAGGGCAAAAAAATCATGATTGTCAATACAGCATCTAAATGTGGATTGACTCCTCAATACGAATTACTAGAGGAATTGTACAAGGAATATCAGAATAAAGATTTTGTAATTATAGGCTTTCCTGCGAATAACTTCCTTCGACAAGAACCTGGTACTAATGAAGATATCAAAGCATTTTGCACAAAAAATTACGGCGTTAGTTTTCCCATGATGTCAAAAATATCAGTAAAAGGAAATGATATTCATCCTATTTACAGCTGGCTGACACAAAAGTCGAAAAATGAAGTGATGGATTCGAAAGTAAAATGGAACTTCCAGAAATACCTGATTGATGAAAACGGTAAGCTTGTCGATGTTCTTTCTCCTAAAGAAAAACCAGATAGCGAAAAGGTGATTTCCTGGCTAAAAAAATAGATGCAACTTAAAGAACATAAGAATTTGCAAAAAAAAGAGACGTGATTAAATCACGTCTCTTCTATATTATTGTATTTTATTCATCTAATTCTTGCGTTCCAATTCGTTTAGATTCTCCATTTTTTTCTTGCTCAGGAAAGAATAAATATCGCCTAAATGCTCCTTCACTTTCTTGTTTCCAAACTCATAAACCTTCTCAGCTAAACCATCCAGAAAATCACGATCGTGAGAAACCAGAATTATAGTGCCATCAAATTCTTTCAAAGCCGCTTTTAAAATATCTTTGGTTTTCATATCCAAATGATTGGTTGGCTCATCAAGAATCAACAAATTAACAGGCTCTAACAACAATTTAATCATTGCCAATCGGGTTTTTTCTCCACCAGACAAAACTTTCACCTTCTTGGTAGAATTATCACCTCCGAACATAAAAGCACCTAAAATATCTTTAATTTTTGTTCGAATATCTCCCTTTGCAATATCATCAATAGTTTGAAAAACGGTTAAATTCTCATCCATCAAAGAAGCCTGATTTTGAGCAAAATAGCCAATCATTGTATTGTGCCCAAGAGTTAAAGCACCGCCATGCTCAATTTCCTGCATGATGGCTTTCACCAAAGTGGATTTGCCTTCTCCATTTTTCCCAACAAAAGCAAGCTTCTCTCCTCTTTGAATTGTAAAATTCACTCCAGAAAATACAGTATGATCACCATAAGTTTTTTCAACATCTTCCATTATTACAGGATAATTTCCTGAACGTGGCGATGGTGGGAATTTTAATCGAAGGGCTGAGTTATCTTCTTCATCAACCTCCACAATCTCAAGTTTTTCGAGCATTTTAACACGCGACTGAACAGCCAATGTTTTAGAATAAGTACCCTTAAACCTGTCAATAAAAACCTGATTATCAGCAATCATTCTTTGCTGTTCATCAAATGCTTTTTGCTGATGAACTCTTCGCTCTTTGCGAAGCTCTAAATATTGAGAGTAGTTTACTTTGTAATCGTAAATTCTACCCATTGTTATTTCAATGGTTCGAGTTGTAATTTTATCAACAAAAGCTCTATCGTGTGAAATAATAACAACAGCTTTTCCCGAATTTATTAAAAAATCTTCTAACCATTGTATCGATTCAATATCCAAATGATTAGTCGGTTCATCCAAAAGAATCAGGTCTGGTTTCTGCAAAAGAATCTTCGCCAATTCAATTCTCATTCTCCATCCACCACTAAATTCGCTTGTTGGTCTTGTAAAGTCTTCTCTAACAAAACCTAAACCAAATAATGTTTTCTCAACTTCCGAATCGTAATTTATCTCCTCAATAGAATAATATATTTCACTTAAAGCAGAAACATCCTCAATCAACTTGTAATAGCTATCCGATTCAAAATCTGTTCTTGTACCCAACTCCACATTCATCTCCTCAATGCGTTTTTCCATATCAAAAATGGAAGCAAAAGCTTGAGCTGTTTCTTCGAATACCGTACGAGTATTATCTGTCATTAAATGCTGTGGCAAATAAGCAATTACCTTATCTTTAGGACTTGAAACCCTTCCACGAGAAGGACTTTCGGCTCCTGCAATAATTTTTAAAAGAGTAGATTTACCCGCTCCATTTTTTCCCATCAAAGCGATTCTGTCCTTTTCATTTATTACAAAGGATATATCTTTAAATAAAGTGGTTCCTCCAAATTCAACCGCTAAAGCATCTACACTAATCATCTCATTTATTTAAGTGAGCCGCAAAGATAATCACTTTAGGGAAATCTGAAATTAGCTACGCCATCATTTTTGGCTTTTTTGATCAATAGTCAAGTTCATTCATTTAAATTTATTCAAGTTCAAATAAAACTCTACAATTGCATTAAATCTTAACTTGATAAAATTCTCTTAACTGGGCACTGTCAATTTTTCAATTACCCATTTATTGGTAACACTTTTGGGTCTAATAATTGGCTGTCCCAAACCCAACGCAAGAATATTCTGAGCACAGAATCCCATTACTCTGGACACACCAAATAAAACGGTATAAAAATCGAACTCATTTAGTCCATAATTATGCAGAAGTGAACCCGACATCGCGTCAACATTTGGCCATGGATTTGCTACTTTACCTCCTTTATAATGCATTAAAATATCCGGAACAACCGAGAAGAGTTTCTTTGCAATTTTGAAACAATGATTATTTGCACAATTTGTCTCTCCGAAATTCATAAAAGCTGTAAATCGAGGATCCGTAACTCGTAACACCGCATGTCCGTATCCTGGAATCACTTTACCTGAATTAAGAACATCTAAAATATAAGCTCGTAACTCTTCTTCGTCCGGATCAGCTCCAAATTTATCGTGGATTTTTAGAATAAATCGTAAACACTCCTGATTGGCTAATCCGTGCAACGGGCCTGCTAAACCGTTAAGACCTGCCGAGACAGCATAATACAGATCAGAAAGAGCCGAATTTACCACTCTTGATGTAAATGCACTTACATTCCCACCTTCATGATCGCAATGTAAAACCAAATACAGACGCATTAAATCCGCAAATCCCTTATCATTACTAACACCAAGCATATTTGCTAAATTACCTGACCAATCTAAATTGGAATCATGAGAAATTAAAGTCCCATCACCAAATCTTATTTGATAGATACCTGCTGCAAGTTCGGGTAACTTGGCAAGTATATTTGTTGCATCCTCTAATGTATATTTCCAATACTCAGTTTTTTTTATGCCTTTTTGATATTCCTTCTTAAAAACCGACTCATTTTCCATGGATAAAATACCCAGACTCAACATGGTCATTGGATGAGTATCTTTAGGAAGACTACGCAACACATTCCAAGTATATTGAGGTATTTTGGCACGTTTATTTAAATCATTTTGAAAATTAGCAAGTGATTTCGCGTCGGGAAACTTCCCGGTAGACAAGAGAAAAAATATTTCTTCAGGCAACTTATTCGCAAATTCATCTGTTGTAAATTCACCAATATGAAGTCCTGAATAAGGATCAACATAGGATGTGTTGCAAGCCAATGCAATCAATCCACGCATTCCACCATAAATTTGCCCAATGGTGACTTCCGAAACTATAGAATCACGACCTTTGGCAAAAATATCATCAATTTCTAACTGTAATTCAAGTAAATGATTTTGAATTCCTTCTTTTAGATCAGACATATCCATCTAATTATTCCGTTTCTACACAAATCAACAACACAGTGTATTAGGATACACTTTATAGGGGCAAGAGGATTGTCTATAAGTTACAAAAAAACGACTGATTTAGAAACTCAACAATTAGATTATTAATAGTTTATAAGTAATAAATATCAGGAAAAACAGAATATTGTCGGCAAAATTGCAAACGAAACAGATTGCCAATCGCTCTTGTTAGGAATCAATTAAAAAGTACTAACTTTTATATCAATTATTAATAGGAGAAAAATAACAACAAATGGAAAAAAGAAATAAAATAATTTTTTGAATAACAACAGGCTTACTATCCATGCTAATATCTGCAAGCATGTATTTTATGAAATACGAAATGGCAAGTGAGATATTTACCTTTTTAGGATTTCCAAGCTTCATCATATACGCATTAGCAGTTGCCAAATTATTAGGTCTTTTGGCTATATGGTCTAATAAATCCAAACTTTTAAAAGAATGGGTTTACGCCGGATTTTTCTTTGATTTTGTATTGGCACTTGGAGCTCATCTCGTTGCTGCCGATGGACAATCTGCTATGGCTGCAATCGCTATCTCATTACTAATTGCATCAAGGATAAATGATAGTAAAGCATTTAATAATCAGTCAATTTAAGTTTACAAAAAAAAGCACCCCAATATGAGATGCCTAAAACCAAGCTATTTCGTTTTTATTATTTCACTGCAACAACTAAATATTTTGATGCTTTCCAGAACTCATTAGGATCAAGAATTGTAATTGCTTCAATTTCTTTATCTGTTCCTTCAAATCGGTATGAACTACTTGGGTGAGAAGTTACCAAACTAACTTTCTTTCCCACAACTGGAATAGTCGTTGTTTGAGTAATATCAATATTATTGAAATTATCAGGATTAATTTTCTGATTCAACTTATTAGTTGTCCCAATTCCTAACAAACCACCAGTACTTGTAACAACTTCTTTCAACTTCAATTCCTTGATATCACCAATTACGTAATGTGCAGTGTTTAAATTGGTAGTTTGCTCTTCAATCGTTTTAGCCTTACTTTCATTCTCAGTATTTAGAGCAATAACAGTACCGTTCAATTCTGTCACTTGGCCATTCAAATTTTCAACTTTAACATTCATCTGCGCAATCTGCTCTGATAGAGCAGTAATTGAAACATCCTTTGCTTCAATTTGTGTTTTTAAACCTGCAACCAATTTTTGAAGTTTAGAGTTTTGGTACCAACTATTTTTCAATTTTTTATCAAGATCTTCAAGTTTTGCTTTATTTTCTTCCAAAAGATCACGAACTAAACTCAAATCGCTAACGATTTTATCCTTTTGTCCAATGCTTGGGTTTTCGTTTGCACTAACGGAAATAATATTTTCTTTTTCCTTAATTATTGCAAGATTAGCTGCTATCACATCAAATGATTCAACAAAATCATCAATTGTAGAATCTTTTTCCTGTGACATTTGAGTCAACTGAATATTTTGCTCACGCAATTGCTTCAATTCTTTTTGGTTACATGCCGTAAATAGAGGTAACACCAACAATGCAAATACTAACTTTCTCATAATTTTTAATTTTAACAAGTTTACATCAATTCAAATTCACAGATCAATATGAGAAATCTGTGCCAAAAACAGAATCAAGTAAAAATCCACTCATATAACACACATACAAACACTCATAATCAAAGCAATAGCATATATCAAGACAAATTCATTCTAAATCTAACAATTTTAAATCTCAGAAAATGTGTGGAATCTTTCCCACAGATTGTGGGAACAATTTCTACAAACAAAAAGTGCCTGCACGAATGCAGGCACGAGGGGTTCACTTTCAAAAAACAGATTGAAAGCTATCGGTTATCTTTTGTTCCAGATTAAAGAGGCAGCACCTAAAACTGCAGCATTTTCCTTAATTCCTGAAGCCAATACTTTAATTTTTCCTTTGTAGATATTTAAAAGTTGTTCTTCCAATGTTTCAGCAACCGGTTTAAAGAGAATATCTCCTGCCTTGGTTAATCCGCCAAATAAAAAGATGGCCTGAGGACTGGTCACTGCCACAACATTAGCAAGAACCTCTCCAAGCATTTTCGCAGTATAATTAAAAGTTTCCTTTGCCACTAAATCACCTCTATCAGCAGCTTCTGCTACCATTTTAGCAGTCAACTTACTAAAAGGAACATTTCGTAACTCACTATCACCCATATGTCTGGCAAGTAACTTATAAACCGTTCTTTTAACTCCTGTTGCCGACACATAAGTTTCCAAACAGCCTTTGCGCCCGCAACCACATTCCCGTCCGCTCGCACGAACAATCATGTGACCAACTTCGCCGGCAAAACCATCATGACCATATAATAAATCACCATTAACAACAATTCCGCTCCCTAATCCAGTGCCAAGCGTAATCACCATGAAATTATCCATGCCTTTTGCAGCTCCAAAAACCTTTTCTCCCATTGCAGCAGCATTAGCGTCATTGGTTATAATAACAGGAACATCTATTCTTTTCTTCACTAATTTTACCAAAGGAACACTCCCCTTCCAGCGCAAGTTAGCAGCATTTTCGATAGTTCCCGTGTAAAAGCTAGCATTAGGTGCACCAATACCAACGCCAATTATTTTCATTTTTTCTAATGAATTATTCATAGCCGACTCAACATCAGCAACCAAATCATCCAAATAATCTTCTATATCAGCGTGTTTTTGAGTTGGCAAACTACCCGTCACCAAACAATTTCCATCGGAATCAATACAGCCAAATACAGTATTGGTTCCTCCTATATCTATACCTAATGCAACTTCTTTCATTACTGATTTTTTCAAAGATGAACTTTAATGCTTATGCCCTTTAAAAGCATAAAATAAAATATATGCGTAGCATAAGATTGCCACTATGAATGAATTGGCCAAGCCAAAGCTATCTGCCAAAATACCCATAATCATAGGAACTATTGCTCCACCTACAATTGCCAAACAAAGAATTCCAGATCCTTGACTTGTGTGTTTTCCTAAACCATCAATAGCTAAAGTAAAAATGGTTGGAAACATTATCGAATTAAACAATCCTACTAAAACAATACTCCAAAGGGCTACATAACCACTCGTTAGCATGCTGGTAATAATAAGGATTACTACCATAACAGAATTAAATGCTAAAACTTTAGCTGCAGGTATTTTTTGCATCACTGCAGATCCAATAAATCGACCTACCATTGCACCACCCCAAAAAATAGAAACATATCTGGCAGCATCAGCTTCTCCAAACAAATGCAAACCTTCATCTCCAAAATACATCACCAAAGCACTACCTATCGAAACCTCTGCTCCTACGTAAGTAAAAATACCTAATGCACCTAACATTAAATGACGAATTTTCCAGGCCGATCCTTCTGCTTTTACTTCATCAGATTCTTCTATTTTAGGAAGCTTAACAAATGCAAATACTACGGCAATCAAAACGAGAGTTAATGCCAAACCTACGTATGGTAATTGAACCGCCTCGGCTTTACTAGCTAAATCCTGACTTGTATTATCTAAAATTAACCATGCACCAAAAATTGGAGCAATAGTAGTTCCTAAGGCATTAAACCCCTGTGTTAAATTTAATCTACTTGATGCCGTTTCAGGAGTACCTAATTCAGCAACATAAGGGTTGGCAGCTACCTGCAAAACAACAATTCCTGAGGCCAATACAAATAATGCAACCAAGAAAAAGCCATAAGATTGAAATGCTGCAGCGGGAAAAAACAATGCAGCTCCCATACCAGCAACAGCTAAACCACTAACTATTCCCATCTTATAGCCAATCTTTCCTATAATCCAGCCTGCAGGCAAAGACATTAAGAAGTAAGCACCAAAAAAAGTAAACTGCACAAGCATGGCTTGCGTAATAGTCAAATCAAACAATCCTTTTAAGTGGGGAATTAAAATATCATTCATGCAGGTTAAAAATCCCCACATAAAAAAAAGAGTTGTTAGTAGAGACAATGCTCCCTTATAATTCATTCCTTGCGCTTGAGAGCCGGAACTACTTTTAACATTTGTACTAATTGAGACCATAAGTATATTTTTTCAATCGTTTGTATTTCTTTACAAATATCAATCAATTCATCTTAAATCAATTTTATTATTTTACCATTTTATTGTACTATATTTGCACATATGATATAATATCTGGATAATTACGATAATAATACACAAGTGTTGTTTTTAAAGGTGTTGTTTCGACATTCGTATTTAACTCCAAGTACAAGAAACACTATATTACCATTAATGATAAATATTAAAATAAAAAAAGGTAAGATAATATTATAATGTCAATAGTACTAGAAGAGATTTCAACAAAAAACGAGCATTCGTTTCGATCTAAAATTGATGTTTTACCGCACATTGAGGTTCCTTGGCATCACCATCCTGAATTTGAGTTAATCTACATTGAAAAAAGCAGAGGTACATTAATTGTTGGTGACTGTATTGACAATTTTAAAGATGGGGATGTACTATTTATTGGTCCCAATACTCCTCATGTGATGACGAACGATGATTCTTACTATCAGAAAAAATCTGAATTAAGAGCTATTGCCTGGGTTGTGCATTTCAAAGAGGATAGTTTTGGTAAAGAGTTTTTTCTTTTGCCTGAAATGCATCGAATCAAGAAGTTTTTGACTAAATCGTTTCAAGGAGTTCGAATTGAAGGAAGTACAAAATATAAGATTATTCAATATCTTAAAACTCTTCATTCTTCAGAATACGCTCAACGAATTCTTATTCTACTACAGATATTGCAAGTCCTAGCTCAATCTGAAGATTTGGAATATTTGGCATCGGATAATTTTGTAGAAACCTTTCAACAAAGAAGCAATCAGAAATTATACCAGATATATGAATATGTAAGTAAAAATTTTCAGCAAAAAATAGAATTGGACGAAGCCGCTAAAATTGCCAACATGAGCAAGACAGCATTTTGTCGTTTCTTTAAAAGCAAAACAAACAAAACTTTTTCGGAATTCTTAAACGAAATGCGCATCAATTACGCAAAAAAGCTTCTTGCCGAAGGCAGATTAACGGTAGCCCAAATTGCCTACGAATGCGGATTCAACAGTCCTTCTTATTTCAATAAAACGTTTAAATCAGCAACAGGAAAATCACCTCTTCAGTTAAGAGGTATAAATCTTGAATCTTTCAGATCATCAATTTAGAAGAGGTCGTGACAACATTCCAATAGTTCCATCGAGTTCTGATAGGATTTTTCAGCATCAATAAGCAGAAATTTCTTTTCCAGGTCACGTAAGCAACCAGCACTACTGCATAATCTCAATTTATGTTTTCCTACTAATTCAGCTCCGTAGTCAACCCCAATGTGTCCGCTAACTAATGTTTTCATTGGTAAATCGATACGATCAACACTAGCAAATTTGAGCAAATCATCTACAAATTCGTAATATTCTTCTCCATATTGCAGTCCATTCCCATTCATCAAAACATCCCATAAATAGTCTCCTTCCGCAGTACTCATAAATTGTAAACCAATTTGCGGATCATAGCTATTAATCTGATCTAAGTGCATTGCAAATTCTCCTTTATGATTGTAGGTTTTAAACCAATCGAAATCAAAGTTTTTAATTTCCGCATAACGATTAGAACTACCCGTATGATTAAGCAAAACACCTCCTTGAGTTCTCAGCATAAGTGGCATATCCATAAAAAAGCGTATAATTTGCTCTCTATTCTTTCGAATTCGTTTCTCGAACCACGATGTAAATTCCAAATTACCCCGCTGTAATGGAATATGATAGATATGAACAAACTCATGATTTCCCAACAAACAAATTACATCGCTTCCCTCTTGATTTGCACCTATTTTGATTAATTCCTGAATCATTTCAAGAGATTCATCTTTTTGCTTTCCTGGGTAAGCATGAATTAAATCGCCCAAAAAAATTAGATAATCAGCTTCTCCTTCACTTTTTAATTTTCGAAACACCTTCAAAATATGCCGGAAATCAAATCCATTGCCATGTAAATCAGACACAATCATTAATTTCCCAAACTGAATATCACAAATCATTTTTACTTATCTTTAAATAATGAATTCCAAATCCCTGCAAAAGTTCTAAAAATTTCATAAATTATCTTTACAAACTTACGACTTGATCTTTGTAAAATTAAAAATTTTAAGACATGCTTGAAAAATTGCTAAAAAACCCAAAAAAATACTTTTGGTCCATTAACAAAGATGGTGATCTCGTTCTAGGAAATGCAGATTTTGGACTAAAAGCAAAACTTACCCTAACCTTAACAAATAAATGGACCAACTTGGCTCCTTTAGTTGAAAGCAGTCCGGGAATATACATAGGAAAATCAAAAACCTATTTGAAAAACACCAAAGAATATGAGCAGGTTGCAGAAC
>JBFFMG010000087.1:0-11193 GCA_041554215.1 Labilibaculum sp. | reverse complement strand
GGAAGTAATTTGTTAGATACCTATTATGGTGATTTCCGTATTCAAATGAAAAGGTATTTGGATCGTGCATTAACAGGAGATCATTTTTTAGTTGAATTTCAAAGACATGGAATAGATTATCAGCAAATATTCAATGCAATATTTGATTCGGAAGGCAAGGTTGTTGGAGTTTCAAGTTTTCGATTTGACATTAGCGAAACACTGGAACTGCGTCGTAGAGCCATCGAAGAAGAAGAAGAAAAAGTGAAGGCTCAATTAAAGAATATAAAAAATCAAATAAACCCGCACTTCTTATTCAATTCATTGAATTCGCTATATGCATTAGTTGAAGGAGAACCAAAACTTGCCCGTAAATTCATTCTAAACTTATCGAAAGTGTATCGTTATTTGTTGGATAGCAATAACAGTAATCTGATAAGCTTAAAACAGGAGATGGAATTTATTAAGCAGTATCTTTTCCTGCAGAAGATTCGCTTTGGCGACAATCTACTTTTAGAATATGATATTAATGATGAAGCTCTGAATTGGAAATTGCCATCTGTTAGTATACAATCTCTTGTTGAAAATGCGATAAAGCACAATGTAATAACAAGTGAAAAGCCACTTACTATTCGAATATCTGTTTCAGACGAAAATTATTTAATTGTTGAGAATGCCTACCAACCTCGCACGGATATGAGCCATAGCCCGGGTACCGGCTTAAAAACATTGGAAGCCTTATATGGTTTCTTAGGAGATAAACAACCTGTTTACGGAATTGAAAATGGTTCTTTTAAGGTGAAATTACCTTTGTTTTAATCCTGTAATTTTTCTTTTTGTAATCGGTTTGATTGCTTCATACCGATTTTTTTGTCTTTCACACCCAAATCTTTCGGATTCACTCCTTTCTTTTTTCTTGTTGATAAGAATTAATTCATTTTTGTTACGCATTAATGCTAAATGAAATTCATTGAGCATTATAAAAGCGTATAAAATTGAATTATGTAGTGACGTGAGTATTCGTGTAGGGACGATGCTCACAACTACAACCAAAATATAGTAAATGAACTTAAGTACAATCACACCAAATCACAAAATTACGCGACTGTTTTTGATTGCTTCTATTCTGGGGGGAATGAGTTTGCCATCACACGCGTCAGAACGAATATCTGTTTCACCAGAGGATGGGATTTTTAGTTTCTGGAAAAAAAAGAAGTTAGAAACAGAGTCGGATACTACTAAAGGAAAAGTTGCTGATTCTAAACTTAAAAAGTATGATGAAGTAATTACCGCCGATGCTCATACCAAAAAAGGCGTAATAGATATTCACAGAGTAAAAAAGGATTACTATTTCGAAATTTCAGATTCATTATTGAATCGAGACTTTCTTTTAGTTAATAAAATCTCTAAAGTGCCTTCTGAAATTAATGAGTTAGGCTTTAACAAAGGAATCAACTATCAAAATTTATTGATCCGCTTCGAGATTGATACCTTATCAGAAAAAATTTGGGTGAAGACTTATCATCCTTACTACGAAGGAAAAGTAGGAGATGCAATTACTCAATCGGTGGAAGATAATTACATGCCTTCTATTAGAGAAAGCTTCGATTTGGCTTGTTTCGGAAAAGACTCTACTTCTTTTGTTTTTAAGGTAAATAAGGTTTTTGATGGAACTGAAAAAAGTCTAAATGATTTGTTTGGGATTCTTGGAATGCCTAGCGCTGCAGTAAAAGATCTTTCGAAAATAAGCGAGGCTAAAAGTTTTCCTGAAAATTTGGTAATGAAATCATTGCTGACCACCAAGGCAGAAGGAATTACCGTAACAATTGAGGTGACATCAAATATGGTTTTGCTGGCAAAAAAAGCTATGAAGCCACGATTTGCCGACCGAAGAATTGGATATTTTACAACCAAGCACTTTTATTATAGTGATGATCAGCAAGCTGTTGAGAATAGAGAGTTTGTGAATCGCTGGCGCTTAGAGCCAAAGACCGAAGATGTTGAAAAATATTTAGCTGGAGAATTGGTTGAACCTAAAAAGCCAATTGTCTACTATATCGATCCATCTACACCACCACAGTGGCGACAGGCAATAAAAGATGGAATTACAGATTGGCAATCAGCTTTTGAAAAGGCAGGGTTTAAAAATGCCATTGTAGCCAAAGATGCACCAACTAATGATCCTGATTTTGACGGTGATGACGTTCGCTATTCGATGATAACTTATGCCGCATCCAATCAGGCAAATGCAATGGGGCCATCTGTCATAGATCCTCGATCGGGAGAGATTATTGAAGCTGATGTAATCTGGTGGCACAATGTAATGACAGCTTTGCATTCTTGGATTCGTATTCAAACTGGAGTGATTGATCCAAAAGCAAGAGACAATAAATTTAGTGATGAACACATGGCTCATGCCATTCGTTTTGTTTCATCGCACGAGATAGGACATACTCTTGGTTTAATGCACAATATGGGAGCATCTGCAGCTTTTCCAGTAGATTCTTTGCGTTCCAAATCGTTTACAACAAAAATGGGCGGAACTGCTCCATCTATTATGGATTATGCACGTTTCAACTATGTAGCGCAGCCAAAAGATGAAGTGATAAACATTACTCCTCAAATTGGAGTGTACGATAAATATGCAATTGCTTGGGCTTATCGCTGGATTCAAGAAGATACTCCTTGGGATGAAGTGAAAGTTTTGAGTCAAATGATTAGAAATCACGAGAGTGATCCATTGTATCATTATGGTCCTCAGCAAGATGGAAAGAATACCATCGATCCATCAGCGCAAAGCGAAGATTTGGGCGATAATTCAATGAAAGCCAGTCGTTATGGCTTGGCGAATTTGAAACGAATTGTTCCTGAAGTAGAAAAATGGACTTGCGAAGAAGGTGAAAGCTACGAGAAAGCAGGTAAAATGATGATGGGAGTAATTGGTCAATGGTTTACCTATGCGAATCATGTAGTGGCAAATGTGGGTGGTATTTATTTGGATCAGCCAGTTTTTGGCGAGAGTAAATCAGCCTACGTTCACGTCGAAAAATTGAAGCAAAAAGATGCGATCAAATACCTGATCGATGAAGTGATAAACATACCAGAATGGATTGCTAATGCAAAAATTTATAAGAAATCTTATCCGATTAAGGAATCGGTAATTGGTGATATTGAATATGCTCCAACAACATTGTTTAGAGATTTACATGCACGTATTTTCTATTCTTTGTTAGAAAAGGAAAGATTACTGCGGATGCAGCAAAACGAAGCTGAAAATGGTGATAATGCTTACTCGCTAACCGAAATGATGAGCGATTTACATCAAGGAATATTTGCGAAAACCATTAGAAATCAAAAATTGGATGTTTTCACCCGTCAGTCGCAGAAAAACTTTGTTGATGTGTTGATTGTTTCGCAAAATCAGACATTAGAGAAAACAAGTAAGAAATCTCTTCACGGAAATCAGGAAACTAAATGTTGTCCTTTGCATCAGCACATGCCATTACTTTGCGATTATGGAGTAAAGAGCCGAGAGCTTTTTCATGATTATGAAGAGGATGATGTGTCGAGTCGTTATGCCAATCGGAACCTATTTTATGCCACAATGAATCGGGTATCTGATGATGTATCGGTTAAACGAGGAGAATTGTTGCGTATTAAAGAATTATTGTCGAAGAAAGTGAAAATTGCTGATGAAGCAACTCGTTTCCATTATCAGGATTTGATTCTTCGAATTGAAGAAGCATTGAATACACATTGAAAATAGATCGAGCAGATGGGGAGATTAAAAAAATCTCTTCGTCTGTTTTTTTGAATGAATTAACCACTATTTTACTAACCAATAAAAACAAGAATTTATGAAAAGACTGCTAAGCTTGCTTTTAATTTTGCTTCCCGTTTTAGGATGGGCACAAGAAATGAAGCAGATTAAAGGTACAGTTCTCTCTGAAAAGGACGGTGACGTTCTAATTGGAGCTTCGGTTTACATCGACAAATCAACGATAGGTACCGAAACCAATATGAAGGGAATTATTGAGAATATAACATTAGGAACAATTACCGATTTTGATGGAAACTTTACTCTAGAAGTTCCTAAAGAATTGAATACGATTGCTTGTAGCTTTTTGGGTTTCGAAACTCAAATGGTTGATATTACAGGAAAATCATTTGTTACAATTAAACTTAGCGATTCTACAAGTGAGTTGGGAGAGGTGATTGTTACAGGATATCAGAAAATTGAAAAACGTAAATTAACGTCTGCTGTTGTTAAAGTAAATGCAGATAATATCAGACAAGCTGGTGTAGCTAACGTGGATCAGATGTTAAGCGGACAAATCGCTGGAGTGACCAGTGTAGTTCAAGGTGGAGCACCTGGTGCGCCTGCCAAAATACGTATTCGTGGAACTGCATCATTAAATGGAACACAAGATCCATTATGGGTTTTAGATGGAATTCCTTTGGAAGGAAACGAAGTGCCTGATTATAACGACAAGGATAATATCGATCAGTTGTATAATTCTTCTGTTGGAGGTTTAAATCCTCAGGATATTGCTGATATCACAATTCTTAAAGATGCTGCAGCTACTGCAATTTATGGTGCTCGTGCAGCTAATGGAGTTATTGTGATTACGACTAAAAAAGGGAAAGTTGGACAAATGAAAGTGAATTTGTCAAGCAATACTTCTTTTATTTCCCGACCTGATTTTAGCAAGTTGAATTTAATGAATTCGAATGAGAAAGTGGATTTGGAGATGGCTTTAGCTGCTCGTACCGATCTTACTTATAACAGTCAGTATGGTAGCGTTTCACAAATTTTGAATGCAAATAGCGATTGGGATAATTATCAAACAGGTGGAGTTTCTGCAATTACACCAGAATCGTTAGCAGCTATTAATGCATTAAGAAGCGTAGATGCTAATTTGGAAGATGAATTGTATCAGAATGCAGTGAATCAAGATCATAGCTTAAGCGTTTCTGGAGGAAGTGATTTGGCAACCTACTATTTTTCCTTAGGTGCTCATACCGAAAAAGGAACTACTATTGGTACATCACTTAATCGTTACAATGTAACTTTAAAAACAGATTTTAACTTACGTGATAATTTAAAATTAGGAGTTAGCTTATTTGCCAACGAACGCAAAAGTAAATCTTACCTTACCGGATCAAGTAAATTAACAAATCCTGCAAACTACGTACGTTTAGCCAATCCTTATTTAAAATTACGCGATGAAGATAATAATTACGTGTATAATGTTGATGAGGATGGCTTGTATAACATTGCCTACATTCCTTTTAATATTTTAGAGGAAAGAGCAGGAACACAGAATAAATTAAAAGGACAAAGTGTTAATGCGATCTTAGATTTAGAATGGGATCTGAATTCTCATCTTAAATTTCGTACTCAATACGGAATTCAAATAGACAAAACAAATACTAAAAAGGAAGCGGAAGAGGAGACTTTCTTTGCGAGAAAAGAACGTCACCAAAGTCGCTATTTTGAAGGTGGAGAACCTTTTTATTATATTCCAGAAGGCGGAGTGCTTCAAAATTGGGAAGCAGATAACAGCTCTTTAAATTGGAAGAATATTTTAGAGTACAATCAACTTTTTAATGAAAAACATGAAGTTGAATTGATGGTAGGTAATGAATTGCGCCAAAATGAATATACTCAGGTTTTCTCGGCATCTTATGGATGGAATGCGGAGAGAATGACTTCCAAACCAGTTATTTTCAGAGACGAAGCAGATGCTGAATCTTTTCCATTATTCAGTAAAGCATATAGAAAGAACCGATATGCTTCCTTTTTTGCAACAGGTTCTTATACTTACGACCGGCGATATACTTTTTTCGGAAGTATTCGTTTTGATGGTTCCGATCTTTTTGGTGTTGATCCAAAATACAGATATTTGCCATTATATGCTTTAAGTGGAGCTTGGAATGCAAGTGAAGAGAGTTTTTTAACTGATATTGATTGGTTGAGCCGTTTGAAGTTTCGTGCATCATACGGATTACAAGGAAATATAGACAAAGAAAGTTCCCCATACATTATAGGTACACCTACTACTGTCTCTAATCTTCCAGGAACTAACGAAGATGGTATTAGTATTAATGGTTTGCCAAACGATAAATTACGTTGGGAAAAAACATCTACCTATAATATTGGTACAGATCTTTCTTTATTTCGTCATGCCATTCGAATGAGTTTTGATTATTACGAACGAAAAGGAACCGATTTAATTGGATCTCAAAATCTTCCTCATGAAACTGGTTTTAGTGCGATGTCGGTAAACTGGGCCGAAATGACAAACAAGGGATGGGAATTAAGTATTTCAACCAGAAATATAAAAACGAAAAATTTTGAATGGAATACCAATTTTAATATTGCTCATAACGAGAACGAAGTATTAAAAGAAAAAATTCCAGCAAACCAGTTTTTACCTTCCCGCGAAGGATACTCGGCTAATTCAGTTTGGGTAATTAATACAAAAGGTTTAGATGAGAATGGATATCCTTTGTTTGATAAGGATGGGACTGCAGTAACAGGAAAAGAGTTTTTTGATCTATACGATCAGTATGCTGATTTTTGGCCAGGGAATTATGCAGGATCAAATTTATCTACAGAACAGGTACGTGAACTTTTCACTTATGCTGGCGATGCAGATCCAAAATATTCAGGAGGTATTATCAATACATTCAAATACAAAAACATTGATTTGTCAATCTCTGCAAACTTTAACTTGGGCATGAATATTTTGGCTCAACCAAATTATAGCATGACTGAGTACGACCGAGGTAGAAATACATCTCGTAAATTATTGGATGTAATCAATGGGACCAATAAAAACCTACCAAACTTATTAGGTTCAGCTTCAGTAGATGGTGCTTATTGGATGGAAAAACAATGGTACGATAATATCGATAATGCAGGAACTTACCGCCATTTAGATACTTGGTTAAAAGAGGTAAACTATATGAGAATCAGTAGTATTCGTTTAGGTTACACTTTGCCAGGAGAGATGCTAAAGCGCGTTAAATTATCAAATGTAAGATTCAGTTTAGAAGCTCGAAATCCATTCGTAATTTCTAATGGTTACGATGGTTATTTCGATCCTGAATCCTATGGTAATATTTACGCTCAGCCACAGCAAAAATCTTATACATTGGGTGTTAATATAACCTTTTAAAAAATATTCAGATGAAAAGAATAAATACATATATAGTATTGTTGTTAGCGATGCTTAGCTTTTCTGCTTGCGACGATTATTTGGATGTAATCCCAAAAGATCGATTGATTCCAACTACAACAGATGATTTTCGTGCTTTATTAACAAGTGCTTATAATGGTGTTCCTGCAGATAAAGCAAGAATGACTTTCCGAACCGATGAATTAAAATTAGATAACAATGCATGGGATTTAACTCAAGTGCAGGATATCTATTTGTGGAATGATGTAAATCAATCATCAAACACATTACTTTTTTCGTACCAGTCTTTTTATAAGGTGATTATGTACGCGAATCATATTATTGATGCAGGGGTAAATGCTACAGAAGGCACATCCCAAGAAATTGATCAAATTGTTGGTGAAGCATATTTATTAAGAGCTTTGATGCATTTTAATTTGGTTAATCAATATGGATTACCATATAATGCTTCTACAGCAGCAACGGATCGAGGAGTACCAATCTCTTTAAAAATTGATACGGAAGCTACTTATTTTGCAAGTAGTGTTGGTCAGGTGTACACTCAAATTTTAGCCGATATCACTAGTGCATTAAATAAAATTAATGTAGAAACTTACGATACTGGTTTAAACTATCGCTTTAGTAAAATTGCAGCATTGGCCTTCCAATCCAGAGTTTATTTGTATATGAATGATATAGAGAATGCAAGAACTGCTGCGCTTGAGGTTTTAAAGTGTAAAGCTGATTTGCAAGATTTGGTTGCCGATAATTCTCTTTCGGCTCACAAATACAATTCAGTGGAGAGTATTTTAGCTTTAGAGGAAGTATTCTCCTACGAGATTGGGGGTTCAGCTTTCGTTTCTGATAAATTAGTTGGAATGTATGATCAGATCAATGATTTGCGTTTTGCATTGTATTTTATTGCTGATGGTTCCGAATTTGCAATAAATAAAGGAACAGAAGCCGCATCGAAATGTAGTTTTAGAATTTCTGAGATGTACTTGACAATTGCTGAATGTTCAGCAAGATTGGATGATTTAGATCAGGCAAAAAACTATTTGAATCAGTTGAAAGCTAAACGTTTAATCGTTGATTACTATAATGCTGAAGTTCTACGTGTTGCTGCATTAAATAAAGAAGAGCTAATTGCAGAAATTGCAAATGAGAGATATAGAGAGTTTGCTTTTGAAGGACATCGCTGGTTCGATTTAAGGAGAACTACTCAGGAACAAATTATTCATGAGTACAAGACAGAATCCTCAACACTTCAAGTTGGAGATCCTCGTTACACTCTTCGTTATCCGGATGAAGCAATAAATAACAATCCAAATTTGAGTAATTAGTAAAATTAGCATATCAATAATTTAAGATTAGGGGTTTTCCATTACGGAATGCCCCTTTTCTTTTGTAATTTGGTCGGGTAAAAATAGGATTAAAATGATCAAGATAGCTATTGTTGAAGATGAACATTTGGCGGCGCGGGAACTAGAAAAAATGTTGCTGACCATACGACCAAATAAGATTAAAATTGAAGCACATTTAGAGAATGTTGAACAGGCTGTACAATACCTGTCAAAGCATAAACTCGATTTAATTTTTATGGATATTCACCTGGGAGATGGCAACAGTTTTGAGATATTCGAGAGACTGGATATTGCAACACCTGTAATTTTTACCACAGCCTACGATCAATATGCAATACAGGCTTTTAAACAATGTAGTGTCGATTATTTGCTAAAGCCAATGGATTCTGAAGATGTAGAAGCTGCGATAATTAAGTTTGAGAAGATGTTTCAAGAGAATAAATCACTTGATTTTAATGCTCTTCAGAAATCGTTGAATAGCTTGATGACTGGAGAGCAATATCAGGAACGCTTCATGGTGAGTCGTGGAGACAGATTGAGTTCACTGGAAGTAGAAAAAGTGGCTTATTTTATGGCCGACGGTAAGGCGCTGTATTTGTTCGGATTTGATGGAAATCGATATCTTTTTGATCGAACTTTGGCAGCCTTGGAAAACAAATTGAATCCGAAACGTTTTTTTCGAATAAACCGCAAATTTATAGTTAGTTATCAGGCCATAGAAGACATGCACTACTATTCCAAAAACAGAATAAAATTAAATTTGAATCCCAAGCATGCTGAATGTATAGATGCTGTTGTTAGTCAGGATCGTTGTGCCGAATTTAAAAAATGGTTAAATCAATAATTAAAAACTATGTTTCCATAGTTAAGTGTGAGATATTTAACAAAAAATCAAAATTATAGTAATAAATGTAGCCAAAAATAATTTCAACTCGTAATACTGTATAATTAAAAAATTACTGTTAATTATAAAATAATTGTGAGTTATGAAGAACTGCGTTCTTATTACTATTTGTACACATCTTTTGCTGTGTTTTACAAGCTGTTCCAGTGATGATGGTCTCTCCAAAACAGATTACTACGACCTTTCAAATTTACCTCTTGATACCGGAGGAACACATTCCAGCCACATATTGGCAGAAGCGAATGCTCCCTATGGTTATTATGCATATCAGCCTGCAGGATATGAAGATGATAATGATTCAATGTATCCATTGCTTATTTTTTTGCATGGTTCGGGAGAAATTGGCAATAGTCTAAAACATCCCGAATATTTAGAGCGAATTTTGGTAAACGGACCGCCACAAATGATCGAAGATGGAAATTGGTCACCGCAGTACCCAATGTTGGTTATTTCTCCTCAATGTCATGATGATGGCTGGCAAGCAGATAAAATGAAGCGTTTTGTTGAGTTCATCATTGATAAATACAAAGTAAATGAACGTAGAATATACATTACAGGTTTATGTATGGGTGGATTTGGATGTTTTAATTATGTTGGAACATTTGGCGACGAATCTTATGTGACTGCCATTGTATCCATTTGTGGAGGTGGAAATATCAGTCAGGCAGAAAAGTTCAAAAACATTGCTACTTGGGCTTTTCATGGCGAAAGCGATGCTACTGTGGCACCTTCCAAATCAAAAAACATGATTGGGGCAATAAATAACATCAATCCAACAGAAAAAGCAAAAATTACACTCTATCCTAATGTTGCTCACGATTCATGGACATATACTTATGAAGGAACAGGAATGGGCAAGGAAAATGCAGACTACGATGTATTTAACTCCGATATTTATACTTGGATGTTATCGCATGAGAAAAAAGAGTAACTACTAATTGATTAGGTAGAAAAAAGCCATTATTCTTAAAGCGGAATAATGGCTTTTTAGTTTCATACATAAACTGTTTTTACAGTTTATTGTGCAGTTTTAATGCCGAAAATATCGTACGATTGACGAAGTTTTTCGGGGAGGTGAATTTGGGAAGTTGTAAAGTAGATATTTCCATCTTTATCTGCTGCAAATGAATCGGCCCAGCGTATTTTAGGATCTTGAATTACCGGAACAAGTTTTCCTCTGGAATCAATTTTGCGAATTGAATTGTTCTCTAATCCTCCTAACCATAGATTTCCTTTTTTATCGAACAGCATGCCATCGGTTGCCGGAATAGCCATCACTTTCTCTACTTTTTCAGCAATATCCTCATTCGAAAGTTGTTCGTTTAATAAATCGGCAGTTGGAATTTTATACAAAGTATGTCCTGTTAGTGCCGTGTAATACAAGTAGTTTTGATCAGGACTAAGTGCAATACCATCAGAATGAACGCTGTTCTTCCAGTTGTGGCCATCACAAATTAGCGAATCAACTTCACTCTCTGTTGAATAATGATGATCTAGCAATCGACGAGACTCTCCTGATTGTAAATTCAGCACAATAATAGCACCATTCCCAGAATCAGTTAGGTAGGCAATTTCTTTATTGGTATCAATTCGAACATCATTAAAGTAAGAATTTGCCATAAATACGCCTTGAGGAAAGGTATAGGCTTTTTCTTTTTGGTTACTTTTCAGGTTGAACTGATATAAAATAGGTCCACTTTCCAAAACACCAGCGAAGAGAGGATTTTTGGTGTCCAATATCCAAAGACGATCTTTTTTATCG
>JBFFMG010000086.1:0-11228 GCA_041554215.1 Labilibaculum sp. | reverse complement strand
TCATACGGTAATCCAGCACCGATATATTCAAATCAATCCAGGATACAAATACTAACGATAAGTTTAGTAAAAACAAATCGAAAGCCAGATAAGTATAAAGCAATTCGGTTTCGCGGGATTTCATAAAATGTTTAAGATCTTTGAGTCGTATCTGTTTAAAAGTTGTCGTAAAGATAGAAAATATTTTATAACTGATTTGACAATTTATGGCAGTATTGAAGTCGTGTTTTTAGCTCCATGTTATAATAGGCATAATATCAGTTTTTTATCGTTCGACAAATATGAGGTAAACTTTATTGTAATATCTTCCAAAGGATAGAGAATTGGCTACCTATTCGTGTGGTAGATTGGCCATTATCGAAAAGTGTTCCATGATCGGCAGCCATAGAAGCGCTTAAAACAAGAGGACTGTTTTGCAGCTGCCAGGAGATCTGCAAAAGTGTAGCGGTTTGTTTTCGGGGAGGATCGTAGGTATTGGTGATTTCCGATTTGTATTTCCCCAGGTTATGGGTGTAGGTGCACATTGCTTTCCACTGCAGGGAAGGGTTTATGAAACCTTTTGCGGCCATATGAATGCCAGAAAAACGTGTGTTTTCAAATCCCACACTGATTCCATTTTTAACGATAATCGGGGCAAAAAGCGGACTAACCATTGCCATTTGTTGGTAGGTTGCTCCCGACCGATAAATACCATGATTGTAATAATTGTCTAGTCCACTACCATGTATGGAACCATCGGGGAATTCTTTTTGATGATAGCTACCACTTTGATGTTTGGTGTAATAATATTCAAAGAGTAATGTTTTTAAAAAAGGGACTTCCTTGTTTTTTGAAAGGGAAAGCCCAAATAAGTTATCGCGCCAATTTATCAGGTTCATTCCTGATCGATCATCGAAGGGGTGACTGATATAAAAGGTGGCTCCCAGCTTTTCCCATACTTTATGCATCTTAAATTGATAAGTACCGTACCCATTTCCTACTACATTTATTTGATCATTGGTCAAAGCGTTTTCGTCACCTGAATTCCCCATAACATAGTCGAGGTAAGCCTCCCAACCTTGCAGTTTTCCATAAGAGGGGTGGGTGCCGCCCCACATTACCAAATGCTCGCCACCAACAGTAACCTGAATCTTTGAGGCATCTCCAAAACGCAGATAAAGTGCTTTGTTGTGCAAACGTGTAGCATATACATAACGATCATCGTTTAAAACTCCTTCCTCAAAATATCCATAGACAGAAATCCAATCGACAAATAATGGGACAAAACGATTAAAACCTAATCGAAGACGGGGATGTGGACGAGCATTTCGTGATTTAGACAGGTTGCCATTTGTAGTTGATAGACCCTCATAAAGATCTTCCTCTCCAAATGCACCAACTTTTAATTGCAAAAATTTCCAGTTTATAGCTTCATACAACTCGGTAAAACGGATGTCGTTTTTATCGGCAAGTAATAAATTGAAGTCGGCCCGACCTTCCCAACTAAAATCTGAATTGTTAAAGTTGTGTAGATGTGCTGTTCTAAGTTCAAAATTTTGAATAGAAGAGCTGTATTGATCGTAGCGCCCCAGTTGATTGGCCCAAAGCCAGAAAGGCAACTGTCCTTTGGTGCCAGCAAGAGTTGAAAATTGGGCTTCTATGGATTGAGCAAACAGGCTACAGTTCCACAGTAAGGCGAAAATAAATAGAAGTATTTTATACAAGCGGTACAATATTATTATAATCTTTAAAACCACCTCCTTTGGTGATGGTTATGTACAAATGGATTTGCCTGAAATGTTTTTTCTTATTTGTTTGATAATCATGTCGCTAAATTTATTTCAGAGAAAACTCATTTCCCCTTTCACCCCAAAATCCCCCAAGGGGGACTTGGATTCGTGCTTGAGAATTTATTATTTGTTTCATTTTTTATCCACAAATTGTCTGGTTTAGATTGCTTCTCCCGGTTCGTTAGCTCACCAGGATCGCAATGACGGCTATATTCTTTCTAATTGGCGACACGATATTATCTTCTGTTTTGTAAAATTTGTTGATGTGCCGCTGTGCTATTTATTAATTGGACTATTGATATACCGTTTGCATTTTTAAAAACCCCTGAGGGATTTGATAATAATAGCCCCGGGTTTTAACCCGGGGTTACCGAGTGGAACGAGTAATCGACGCAAATAGATTGTTCAAAAAAGATAGACCGTTGCTTGCGCCGAAATGATGTATTGTTGTTGTTAGCGTATTCTTTTTAGTAACAAAGGATATGCTATTAATCCTTTGTTACGGTGTCTCAAACGAGGGCAGGGGAGGGTTTACTCAATGCCCGCCGCCTTTTAGCACAACTAAAATTCCTCGCCAGATAACATACAAATCGGTCATGAGGAGCTTGAAAGGAGAGTAGTGGAGGTAACGGTAGACATATTCATATTCATATACCGGTTTGCCAAATTCGGAGGTGCCTTTGCGCACGTGACCATAACCAAGCAAACCTCCACGAATAAGGGTGCGGGGCACATTTCCCTGGTCGATATCGCGTTGGTAGTGATGAATAGCGAGAGGGCGCGGCCCAACAATTGACATATCGCCATTAAGTACACTAAAAAACTGTGGAATTTCGTCGAGATAGAATTTCTTGACAAAGTAGCCCATGTTTGTGCGGGCTTCGGGCAGCCATTCCTTTTTATAAGCGTGCCAATCGCCTTTGGCTTGTAAGTCCTTATCTATATATTTTTCTTTAATCAATCGGATTTTCCATTTTTTAAAGACTTTGCCTTGACTCATAGCGTTATAGTAAAAAAATAGAGGGCCACGATTTTCGGGAATTATAATTCCTTCCAACAGGTTAAAAATGAATAACAAGATTAGTATAGGTAAACAAAATAGTAGTATAAAAAATGCCATTAGTTTATCAAATAATAACTTCGTCCAAGGTACTGGGATAGTCTTTTCTAATTCAAACAGCTCCTTGTAATTTTCTTTTATTTCCGGTGTAGGAGGTTTATAAGGAAATGCTTCAATGGGTTCTTCTGTGTTTATTGTCATTAAATTATAGTGCTTATTTTAAAAATAGTTGTGGGACTTTTCTAAGATTTTTAAATACTAATACTTTGAACGGAAATCGAAAACCATTATTCTTCATTGCACGAATATCTTCCTTTTTTTTCTTTATGAGGTCACAGAAATTACCTGTGCTTGCTCCTCCTTTACGCATTTTAACAATGGTTTCTGGAATATACTCCAGATGATTATTTTCATCCTGCATTACACGCAACATAAAATCGTAATCACCGGCTATTTTAAAGGAAATGTCAAATAAACCATGTTTCTGATAGACTTCTTTACGGAGAAACAATGTAGGATGGGGAGGCATCCAGCCATGTTTAACTTGCTTGCGAACGAAAGGTTTGCTGATCCAGGTACGGACGATCTTGGACGTATCCTCTGGGGCGACAAACACCAGATTACCGTAGACACCTTCTACTACTGCCTCTAAAGAGCTCTCATACTTAGGCATATGATCCCCATTGTCCTTCGGACATTTCTCCCCGAGGGGGGAAAGTTCTTTTTTCTCCAATTCATGATTATTGGAAAAAGAATTTCTCCCCCTTTCTGAGGGGGAGTAACGCTGCGATGCAGCGGGGAGGGGGTGAGGTTCATCAAAAGTCTTTACAATCATCGAAATTACATCTTTATCAGCCAGCATATCATCGGAATGTACAAAGCCTATAACAACTCCTGTTGCCATTTGGATACCTTTGTTAAGCGCATCGTAAATGCCTTTATCAGGTTCTGATATGTATTTTGTAACTGAGGGTGCCGCTTTTACAATTTTCATTGTATTATCAGTTGAACCTCCATCAATAACAATATGTTCAATGTTTTTATACGATTGATTTGCTACCGATTTCAAACAATCCGCAATGTTAAGTTCGCTGTTGTAGGTGGCGGTGATTAGCGTGATTTTCATTGTCTAAAAATATTCTTTGTAAAGTTCGTTATATAGATCTTTAGTTTGCTGATAACAAACATCCCATGAAAATCTATTGGAATTTTCCAATCCTTTATATACCAGCTGATTAGCTAGGCTTGAATTCTTTTTTAATAGATCTATTTTATTGGCAAAATTAGCAGAGGCTATTTCTTCTACAAGAAAAGCGCTATTGTTTGCTATTTCAGTAATTGAAGAATTATTAGAAGAAATAACAAGACACCCTGCTTTTTGTGCTTCTATTACAGGAATACCAAATCCTTCATACGAAGAGGGATATAACAGACAAAGTGCATAATTATAGATGATGTTTAATTCTTCATTTTTAATTCCACTTAAATGTTTGTACGCTGAAAATCCTGTTTGTTTGAAAAAATCTTTTTCTTTTTCAGTGATATTTCCTCCTCCAACTAAAACTAAAGGAGTATTTGTCGCTTTACAGGATTCCGCAGCTACTTTAAAATTTTTATGAATACTATTACGGTCGCCAACAAAAACTGCATATTCTTTTGGATTAAATGGTATTAGTTTTTCCAGTTGGTTTATATTGGTGTTATTAAGTACCTTGTAAACGTCATCCACACCATTATAAATAATTTTTATTTTTTCATGAGGCGTTTCAGGATAGAATTTTAATAAATCCTTTTTGGTGTTCATCGAGACGCATATAACCTTATGTGCATTTTTTATTGCTAATCCCTTTTGCCATGAATGAACAGATTTTGCCAACCCACTTCGATAATATTCATACGTGAAATCATGCACAGTGGTAAGGTTTACTAGTTGGAGTGATTTTGACGTGCGATAATAACTCGAATGAAATATCCCTTTTCCTTTTAGATTATTCGGATTTAAGTAGCGTTGAAGTTTTAGTGGAACCCGTGTGTAAGGATTTTGTAGTTGTTTATCTGATGGAATATGAAGATGTTTACTAAATATATTGCGGTTAGCTTCGTGTAAAAAATTAAGATTAAGATCGTTGTCCTCTAAAGCCCTTCTTATTAGCTCGTACCAAAGCACAGAGATACCGCCAGCATTTTGAAGAGAAAAAATAATATTATCCAGATAGATGTTCATATCTAATTTTTAGGATTATTTTTTTGTTTTTGTCGTGATATTAAGAAAGAATTGGAAATGAATTTAGGGATAAGAATAATTCCAATATAAGCTCCAAAAAGGTAGGCCCACGAACTCATAAAATCACCTCTTAATAAGTAAAATAACCAAAACGATGAATAAATAGCGAATATCTTATAGGTTTGATTTTTATGGTTAAGCCATGAATCAATTTTTTTCACAAATATGGATAGTAGAATTGCAAAAAATACTATTCCAATTAGTCCAAAATTTAAATAACCTTCACTAATAATAGGGCATGAGATATTTGAAAGCCATAAGTTATGAAAAGGGATTAAAAAGTCATTTGCAAGCATATGCCCAGAGCCAATTGGCTTTGTAGGCCATATGGAGCGCGGTATAAAAAAGAATATTCCTCCCAGGAATTGCATCCCATAGGAATAACCAATCTCGTCGACATATTGGATTGAAGCACAGATGTTGCTCCACGCATCATAATGTAGCGTATTAAAATAAGTCTGGAAATACTGAAAGTTAATATTGTTTGCAAGGAAAGTGCTTGTATTTTCAATCCTCTCAAAAACAGGCGAATTACTGTTTGTCAATATGCTTGACAAAGGAAATAGGAAAAAGAATATTACGAATACGGTAATGAAACTTCTGAAATTGGTTTTGTAAAGAGGAGAAACCACAAAGAATAATAGAGCCAGGTACAATGGCCCTATGGCATTACGTCTTTCAGATATTGGATTTTTCAATAATAATATGATAAAAACAAGAACCACTAGTATTAATACAGGCTTCTTATTTTTTGCAAAATAAAGAGAAAATGCTGCAACAGGAATCATAAAAAGGCTTTTCTTTAAGATTAGCCCTAGTATCATTGATTCATTCTCGATATCAACTTTTAGCATATTCCGAATCACATATCTTATCGAAAAAATGAAAATAGAAATACTGAGAATGGCTAAAAGGTTTTTTGTCCGATTCGGGTAATCTGCTGTTGATTTCGCTAATTTGTATTTTTTAGTATAAAAATAAGATAGAAGGAAAACGATTAAAAATAAGGATATCTGTAGGTTTGCGTAGATACAGGTATTCGAATTGAATGGCAGATTATTTACCATTAAAGAGCCCGTATGGTAGGTTGCCACTTGCATAACTGGAGCAATAATAAAAAATAGTAAGATAAAAATGGAAATACTATTTACTCCTATACTGATTGTTTCCCTATTGAGATTTTTAAAAATAACTGCAAATACTAAAGCGACATTAATTCCGAAGCTCAATCCTAGTGTTAGATCATTGGTGCAGATCTTTACTCCAATTAACGTAATTGTCAATAAGAATAAGGTGATTATCGTAATAAAATGAATCGGTTTAACAATCATTTATTTTGTAGAAAGTATATGTTGCCTTGTATTTTTCATTTTTATTGCCTTCTTCGATTTGCTCTTTTTAACTCTAATACAATCAGAATCGATCAATTTCTTCTCTTAACAATTAAAGGGCGATGACGAGCTTTTTGCTTTGTACTAGAATCTTTCCCGAACTAATATTGGCTGTCCTTCCAGTAAATCTGCTTTACCACTTAAGCAGTATCCAATTATTTCAGCAACTTTATTCGGTTGCATAATTGTTTTAGGGTCTTCGTTAGGTGCAAGTATTTTTCTGAGCGGTGTCGCTGTTCTTCCCGGACAAATTACAAATACCTTAATTCCGTATTCTTTTAATTCTTCAGAAATGGCACTTGAAAAATTAATAACCCCACTTTTAGCCGCTGCATAGGCACTCCAGCCTGGGCGAGGGGTTAATCCTGCAGTGGATGCCACATTGACAATTTTGCCACCATTTTGTTTCATAAGAAGTGTACCATATTTAGTACACAGAAAAGTTCCTGTAAGATTTACGCTTAATGTTTTTGACCAATTTTCCAGAGTTGTATTTAGTAAACTTTCTGGTTCTACGAAGCCAGCACAATTTACCAATCCATCAATCTTAATATTTTCAGATTTTAATTTTGAAAAAAAAGCTTTTACGCTCAATTCATCACTAACATCCACATTTAATGCCAAAGAGTTTTTCCGAAGTAATTCCTTGATTTCTTCATTTGCTGAAATGTTTCGGCTACACCAAATTACATTGGCTCCCTTTTGTTGTAAATGTAATGCAGTTTCTAAACCAATACCTGAACTGGCACCGGTAACGATATATGTATCATTGATCATTTTTATTGTATTAATGAAATTTGAGGATATTATTAACGAGCTCAATGTCTAAATTTGTAGTTACTTTTATATTTGATTCTCTTCCTTCAACAAAACGAACCTTACCGCCATAATGAAAAACTAAAGTGCCGTCTTCTGTTGTCTCGTAGTTGTCCTTTATTGCTTTCTCATGAGCATCAGTAAGAACTTTAGTATTGAATATCTGTGGTAACTGAATATTATGTAGGTTCGTGCGGTTTAGTTCATTGGTCATATACTTATTTCCAACCGATACCGTGAATTTAATTGGGATTGTTGGAATTACCGCATCTTCATCTTCAAAGCTTTGCAGGTATTCTACAAAGTCATGAGCGATCAATGGTCTTGCTGCCTCGTGAATTAAAACCTTTGGGGTGCTAACATGTTGGAGACCTAAGAATACTGATTCCTGACGAGAATTTCCACCTTTTATGTACGTCACATTTTCAATTCCAAAATCATCAGAATACATTTTATACCTATCAATAAACTCATAATTACAAGTAACAATAATGTTTTTGATATTTTTCGACTTTTGCAAAACTTCTAATGAGTAAATAAAAATTGGCTTTCCATTTATTTTTAGAAATTGCTTTGGAAAGTCGAGATTCATGCGACTACCATTCCCTGCGGCTAAGACGATTGCATCCATTTTATTTTAATTTTAAGTGTTTCAGAACCCTTTCGGTTGATTTGTTATCTGTATTACGATCGAAGAATAATCGTTTTAGTTTTTGTCTTTTTTCGTAGTGTAAGTCCTTTCCATCTAATAATTTTTTCAATTTATTCGTTAGGTTGTCTTGGTTTTTCACTAAAGGGCCAACCAAAAAATCTTTAGGTGGATTTAGTAACATAGGTCTGGAAGCTACGTATTCTTCGAAATCTGACATAGCATGAATTATTGGTTTATCAATTAGCAAATAATCCGTTATCACCGATGATACATCTGAAATGAGCAAGTCAGTTATTCCCAGTAACTGATAAAGAGAGAGGCCATTCTTACTTAACCAGATGTCATCAGTTGATTGGAAATGAGAATGTTGTGGGATGTCAAATCTTAAAGCCATCGGGTGTGCTCTGAATAAACAGAGTATATTTTCCTCTTTCAAGAATTGGAAGAAGGCTTCTGTATTAAAATATTCCAGATTAAATGGATTGTCGTATTGAATACCATCTTTTCGTATTACACCCTCAATAGATGATCGGTATGTAGGCATCCAAATAACAACCTTGTCAAATTCGTTAAAGTTTAAGTCGTTTTTTATTCTTTCTTTTTCATTGAATGCATTTATTAGTCTATCATTTCTGGGAAAGCCTAACGGAACAACTTGTTCTAAGTTTATGTCCATTTGTTCAGCATAGAATGGTTTAGAAAAATTAGAAGAACACACACTTAAGGAGCAAACCGGAGCTTTTTGTCCAATTATCTTTCCAACAGCCTTAAAACCAAAGCCATGCCATAAGTTAATTATTTTTGTTCTGTGAGGAAGTTTGGTGAATAGGCTTCCATGAGTGCAAAAGATAAGTTTAGAGGTTATTAGGTGAAACAACCCAAGTATAGAGGTTCTGTTAAATATTATTTCCTTAGGTATGCTATTTTGCGAATTTTTTAGAATGTCTTTTTTACCAACTAAAAAAATGATCTTTGCGTTATTATCTGATTGCGATAGTTCTTCGTATAGTGCAAGGGTCATATCTTCCCATTCAGGATAAGGAAGTAGTACTATTTTGTTGAACTTTGGTAACACAGAAGCGAATGTTGTAATTATGTTGCGTATCATAGGTAAAAGTCAAGTCAAATTTTAGTACACTTTTATTTTTTGTGCGTGTACTATTCGTTTTTCTTTCGAAGGAATTGTCATGTAATCCCCATATAAGTCAGTTAAATATTCATGTGGCTTAGCAGGGCCTGAGAAATATTTTCCTTCAAATAAAATAGGTTTTACCGGAAAAATATTCGAGTAATTTATCTTAGGGACTATATTGGTACCATAGGAATGTGAAAACTTATTCTGGTCGGAAAATTTTGAGATAAATCTTGCAGTAGCAACAGCTATAATAATCAAAGGCCAAATTGTATATGCAATAAGCTTCTTTTTTTTATTTCCACCAATATTCCTCTTTACATTAAAAGACCGAATGTAATAGTAATCAATAAATTTTTTCACACGGTAGGAGAATACATTTTCTATTGGTAGGATATCAACAAATAGCCCTTTATACTTCAGGTGTTTTCTTAGCCAACTATTTGTTTCCGGGTATTCTATAAGTGAATTTTTATCAACCAGTTTCGTAAATAATTGGTAGTGAGCTTTGTCTGTTTCTTTGTTTTGTACGAAATACTTGTCAGATAACTCCTTAATTAAAACCTCATTCAATTTTTTATAATCTTTTCTTAGAACATCAATGTCAATATCGTCGTCCCAGGGAATAAAACCTCCATGGCGAACAGCTCCCAGGCATGTTCCTCCACTAATAAAATAAGGGATGCTGTGTTTTTTGCAAATACGGTCAAATTCAACCAATATTTCCAACATCCTTAGTTGAGCTTTCCGAAGCTCTGTCTCTTCTCCATTTATCTCTGAATAGTCTTCACTCATGGGATTATTTAAATGATTCTAATGTATTAGAAATTCCTTTTGCTAATGAAACTTTTGGGTACCATCCGAGTGCTTCTATCTTTGATGTTAGAAGCTTAACTCGTTTGTAGTTGCAATATCCCTGGTTAGATGTTTCGCTAGTTTCTGTTTTTACACTTTGTTTATTTGCTGCAATTTTTTGAATTAGGCCGGCAAGTTCAAGTATTGTAATGGGTTCCGTTTCGTTGGCAATATTGTATGCTTCGTTGTTTTTTCCATGCAATAATACTCTAAATATGGCTTCAATAGCATCTGTTAAATAGCAGAAAGCTCGTTCGGCTGTTCCATCACTTTTTAGATGAATATCCTTTCTATTAATTGCCTCATTCAATAAATCGGCCATAACACGACCATCGTTACTTAGTTGCATTCCGGGGCCATACGTATGAGCAATTCTTATTGTGTTGAACGGGATACCATATTGTATCGAATAGCTTTTGAATAACGTTTCCGCAATTCTTTTGCTTTCAGGGTAGCAGGAACGTGCATCAAGTGGGTCAATAATTCCCATATCCGATTCTGATAACTGTTCTTTGTTGTTTACTTTGCCGTAAATTTCGCGGGTTGATGTGAAAATAACTTTCTGTGTTTTAGCTTTTCGTGCCAGTTCCAGCACATTAATGGTTCCCAGCGTGTTTACTTTAATAATACCTACCGGGTCGTTTATAATGTGGTATGGACTTGCTGCACCTGCAGCATGAATTATATAATCTATCTCTTCATGAATATTTATCGTATCGCAGGCATCCTGAACGATAAATTTTAACAACTCAGATTCGGTACCAAAAAATTGTTCAAGTTTATTTTTGCTGCGAGCAAGCACAAATAACTTAATCCTAAAATCTTGTTCATTCAGGTATTTTATCATAAATGAAAAGTAGGATGCCAACATTCCGGTTGCTCCGGTTACTAAAATACGTTTGTTTTTTAATGCACTCCAATCAAGTGAAGCCTTATACAACGTTTCTAAATCTTTTTGAATTATTGGTTGGTAATACTTAATCATTTGGCTTGTATTAAATTCCATAAATCTGATTGTTTTCTCTTGCTTCAACAATGGCTCTGAAAATAAAATAGTCTGTAGGTGTGGTAATTTTTATATTTTCAATAGGCCCTTCAACCAAAAATAAGGGTCTGTTATACAGGTTCATAAGGGTGCATGAGTCAATTGAGTTTAGAATGTTGTCTTTTTGAGCCTGACGATGAATTGCTAAAATATCGTTCAATATAAAACTTTGGGGGGCTTTGGCTAATTTTGAAGAAGCACGTTTTGGTATCTTGTTAACTGTA
>JBFFMG010000085.1:0-11274 GCA_041554215.1 Labilibaculum sp. | reverse complement strand
GTTAATCAGGCGGGTAGAGTAATTCAGTCTACCATACTGGAAAAGGAGTCGGGTGTGCAGGATGATTGTTTATTTGAGGCGGCACTAATTGCTTCCCGAAAAACTAGGTTTAACGTAAGTACTACTAGTCCTCAGCAACAAATTGGTAAAATTACCTACCAGTTTATAAAGCAATAAATCTAATTTTATCAGTTTACTGATATAGCATAAAAATATATTATTGGTTATTGAGCAATAATATTTAAATTAGGAACTCGTTTTTATTAAAAAAAATAATTTCACTATGAGCTTTTTTTTAGCATACAAACTTCGTAAAGCTTCTGATACTGTACGTGTTGAAAACAAAAGAGATACACTGAGAATGGACTTCGAGGAATTTGAAGCTTTTTCAACTTCGGAAGAATTAAAGGATTATCTAGCTTTGGAAGCTTATGTTCTGTCTGCAACATTTAAATCAAACAGAAAATTGATAGAAAGCAAGAGCTATAAAAAGAGTGATCTTTTTAAAGACGAAAAGGATTTTAAACGTTTTCAAAAATCGAAGAAATTCAAAACCTATTTTCGATTAAAGGGTTCGAATGAATTATCGACTTTCGAATTGACGAAAGTATCAGCGGAAATTGAACGTTATAGAGAATTGGATAAGCTTGTGCATTCAGGTAATTTCAATAAAAAGGAACAAGCAGAGGAGTTAAATGAGTTTAAGAAGCTGAAAAATTCACAGCATATTAAAGACTTTTTTAAATTTGATACTTCAAAATCGTATAAAATTTATAAAGAACTTGAGGGTTCAAAAGAATTAGAAGATTATTTAAAGCTGGAGGAGAAGATCAGTTCTGACGAATTTCTTGAAGAAAAGACCAATTTATTAGATAAAAAGAGATTTGAAAAGACTGAAGACTATAAGAAGCTTCAACAATATTTGGGATTAAAAGAATCGGATAAATTCAAAAAGTATTTTTCATTAAAAGCTAATAATCCTTTTGGCGAATTGACTAAATGGGAATTAAGTTTTTCTGACGAATTTGATTCAAAATCTTTGAATGCAGAGAAGTGGATTAATAAATATTACTGGGGTGAAGAACTCTTAAATAAAGGATACAGTTTAAATTCAGATTTACACACCTTCACCGAAAGTAAAAATATTAGTCATTCCGATTCCTCAATTCTATTGCAAGCCCGAAAGGAAAAACAAGATGGATTGTTATGGAATCCTGCTATGGGTTTTGTACCGAAAGAATTTGATTACACTTCGGCAATTATTAGTACCGGAAAATCATTTCGACAAAAGTATGGTCGTTTCGAAGCTAAAATTAAACTAACCAATCCAAATCAGGTTAGCCATTCGTTTTGGATGGTTGCTGATAAAAATTTGCCTCATATTGATGTTTTAAAGACTTTTGGTGATGGTAAATTACTAATAGGAAACTATTGGGGAAGTGAAAATAAAATCAATTCTAAACAATTTGTTATAAAAGGAATTGATGTATCGAAAGGTTATTTTATTTATACTTTAGATTGGTTTAAGAATGAATTGGTTTGGAAGATAAATGATGTAGTTGTAAAAACACAGACCGAAGGAGTTCCAGAAGATCCTATGTATTTAAATTTTAGTATGGGTATTACTAAAGAACAGCAAAGTGTAAATGCATCTTTCGAAATAGATTGGGTAAGATGTTATAAAATAAAGGAATAAAAAAAGTGCCTCAAGGGCACTTTTTTAATTTAATGAAGTTCCAACATTAAATACACTAAAGTAGTTGTCTATCGAATCGGCTAGTTGAGATTTTAGGTCATCCAATTCGTCTTTTTCCATTTCGTCTTCATCCCAATAGGTAAGAATGATATTAAGGTAGTCTTTAATCAATTCCGGAGATGTTTCAAGTCCTAAGTCACTCCTCAGTAGTAAGTTGAACTCGGCAAACCATAGTAAGGCTATTTTGTGTTCGTGAACTGTTCCTTCAACAAACGAACTTAAGGATTTGAATTCTAAAAATTTTTTAATTGTTCTTTCTGAACCCAAATAATACAATTTGGTTCCCAATTCTAAAAATTCTTTTTGTAGTTTCTTAAAATTACTTTTGCTCTTCTTTTCGCATAATATCTTCATGAAAAAAGCATTGATGCGAAGAAACTCCTCACGTTTTTCGTTCGAGTTACTTTTAGATGGATGGGACTCACTCAATTCATTTTTTAATTCAATCTTTCCAGAATCCCTTATGGTATTTTTCCTTTCCTTTATTAAATAGGAAATTAAGAAAGCGAGTGCCGCTAAGCTTACAATTTGTAATACGATTGAAACGATTTCCATGAGCAGTATTTTATAAATATTGTTAATAAAGTCGAATACTTGTAACAACTTTGTAATTAAAAATTTACGAATTCTAATGTTCTTACACAAAACATGAATGTCTGTTTTTATTTATCTGTATTTTTTGTGGATAAACAGACTGTTTTTCAGGATTAAAAAATGATTTTAAGTTTTGATAACCTTCTTGGTAAATTCAACAGAATCAGATCATTAGAAATGAATTTTTTATGTTAGAATATTTTTTATTTTTCTTAGCTGATGCAATTATAATTGTCAACAGAAAGTATATTAATCTTAAAGTAAAATTTAACTATCACAATATAAGATTTTTCACCTTAAAAAAAGGCCAGCACTTTGGCTGGCCTATATAAGTTAGTTATTATCGCTTATTTTTTAGAAAATAATCCATATAAACGGTGTTCAATTTGTACGGATAGTCGGAACATTACTGGTGCAATTACTAGGGTTAAAAAGGTTGCAAAACTTAGTCCGAAAATTATTGTCCAAGACATAGGACCCCAAAATGCAGTACTATCACTACCAAAAGATAAATGTGGATTGAATTCACTAAACAGAGTGAAGAAATCGAAATTCATACCTAATGCCAAAGGAAACAAACCTAATACTGTAGTTATTGCAGTAAGCATAACCGGACGCAATCTTGTTTTTCCTGCGTTGGCAATACATTCTATTTCTTCGGCCGAAGTTAAATATTTACGATCGCTCATATCTGTTGTTGCAATTTTACGCTTACGCAATAAATCAATGTAATCAATAAGTACAATTCCATTGTTAACAACAATTCCAGCCAAGGAAATAATACCGATTCCTGTCATTAAAACCACAAATGGCATGCTAAAAATTCCTAAACCAAGAAATACGCCAATGGTACTAAATAGTACAGTAATCATTATAATTAATGGTTTAATAGCAGAATTAAACTGTGAAACTAATATCAAAGTAATTAATGAAAGTGCAATAAGTAAAGCCTGAGTTAAAAATGCAGACGTTTCTTCCTGTTCTTCCTGCTCACCAGTTAATTTATGAGTGTAGCCTTTTGGCATTTCAAAATCGGCTAAAACCGCTCTTATTTTTGCATTTATTTCATTTGCATTAAAACCTTCTTCTACGTTCGAATAGACGGTTACAACGCGTGTATTATCAATTCTATTGATTCGTTCGTAGGTTGAACCGTAGCTATAAGTAGTAACTGCCGAAATGGGAATTTGAACCATTTGGTTGCTGATCGGACTCATCACATTTAATTTCTGGTTCATTAACGAAGGAACATCGTAACGATATTTGTCTGCCAAGCGAAGCATAATGTCATATTCGTCTTCACCATCTTTAAATTTAGAAACTTCTAAACCATACAACGAATTACGAAGAGCACGAGCTACCTGATTGGTAGATAAACCGAATCGTCTAACTTTATCGCGATCGATATTAATAAGCATTTCTGGTTTTCCTTGATCCAAATCGAGTTTCAATTCCTCAACTCCAGAAATTCTTTCGTCATCTAATTTCTGTTTTAATCGATTTGCCTGAATCAATAACTGTTCAAAATTATCACCAGAAACTTCAACATTAATTGGATATCCAACTGGTGGGCCTTCTGAATTTTTTTCCACAAAAATTTTAGCGCCTACAAAACCGTCAAAATTAGCAGTTAGTTGCTTCATTATTTCGGAAGTGCTAACTCCACCTCTTTCTTTGTACTCAACAAAAGAAATACTAGTTAATGATTTATTTGCTGAACGAGAACCTTCGAACATTCCCCCTTTTCCAGATCCAACATTGGTAGAAATGGAACGAATGATATCTTTATAGGGTTCCATGGTTTTCTTTACAATATTTTCAACCTCTACTGATATTTCATTGGTTTTATGAATATCCGTTCCCAAAGGAAGTTCCATGGTTACATAAACAGACTTAGGATCGTTATCGGGAAAGAAAACGACCAAAGGATTACTGCCAAAATAGAACATGATTGAAAAAACCATCAATGCAAATGTTCCTAAGAAGAAAAGCAGAGGACGAATTCCTTTCAATGCATATCTAAGAGTTCTTTCATAAGAGTTTTCAAGTGCAACTAAAAATTTTAGTTGAAACCAACGTGCGAATGGTTTTAATACTAATAAATTTATTAGCACTAACAGACCTACACACGAAAGCAGATTTGCCATTACAAAAGTATCTAACATTCCAAATGCTGTAAATGCATAAAATGGGATGGAAGCAATAAGGAAGGATGCGGAAAGAATTAGAAACTTTTTTACATTAATCTTTTTTGAAATATCATCAACTTTAACAAAAGTGGCCGTAAATACCGGGTTTAGAATTAATGCTACAAATAGTGAAGAGGATAATACAATGATTAATGTAATTGGCAAATATTTCATGAACTCACCCATAATTCCACTCCAAAGTAATAGAGGGAAGAAAGCAGCCAAAGTTGTTGCTGTTGATGAAATAATTGGCCCAGCAATTTCACTTACTCCTTGTTTGGTAGCTTCTAATTTCGATAATCCTTCCTCGTGCAGTCGATACACGTTTTCGACTACCACAATCGCATTATCTACAAGCATTCCCAAAGCTAAAATCAACGAAAACAGAACCATCTGATTTACAGTGTATCCCATTTGGTTTAGCACGATAAACGAGATGAACATCGACATGGGAATTGCCAAACCAGAAAAGAGAGCATTTCGCAATCCCATAAATAAGTAAAGAATGAGAATTACCAATAACATACCCATAATAATGGAGTTCTCAAGATCGCTCACCTGACCGCGAACATCTTCCGATGTATCATCGGTAACAATTACAATGAGACCGCTAGGTAAGTTTCCTAAATCTTTCTCTTTTGCTATGATTTTGTAAATTTCGTCGGTAGCAGCTAATAGGTTTTCACCTGATTTTTTAGAGATAGAAAGGGATACAACAGGATTGTTATTCAATCGGGAAATGGAGGAAAGCTCCTCGTATCCATCCTCAACTTCGGCAACATCTTTTAGATAAACCACTCTACCATTTGTAACTTTTACAATGGTATTTTCGATTTGTTTCATATTCGTGTAGTCGGCACTTGTTCTGATACTACGTCGGGTATTATCAGTTATTAAAGTACCAGCACTCACAGTTACGTTTTCATCGCCTATGGCAATTTCAATATCATGAAACGAAACCCCATTTGCTTCCATTTTGTGCAAATCGGCATTAATTCTGATTTCTCTTTCGTCAATACCTTTAATGTCTGCCTCAGATATCTCTGGTAAGGCTTCAAACTTATCTTGAAGATCTTCTGCAAATCCTTTTAAGTCATCCAAACCAAAATCACCGGACAGGTTGATATTTAAGATTGGAAAATCCGCTATATCGATGTCTTCAACAATTGGATCCACATCCAAATCGTCAGGCAATTCACCTAAAGATTTATCGACCTTGTCTTTAGTGTCTTGAAGAGCTTGTTTTACATTTACGTCGGTGTTAAATTCCACCACAATTACACTCATATCCTCGTAAGAGGCCGACGACATTTTCTTAACTCCTTTTAGAGATTTTAATTCCTTTTCGATTGGCCTTGTTACCAAATTTTCGATATCAACAGGCGAATTACCTGGGTATGGAGTGGTTATCATGATATTTGGTATCACGACTTCGGGGAAGTATTCTCTTGGCATACTCTGGTACGAAAACCAGCCAAACATGCAGAGAATTGCGGTAAGAATAAAAATGGAATTCTTATTCTTTAATGCTCCATAGGTCGGTTTAAACTGCCTTTTATTCTGGTTGGCAGAGCTTTTATCTTTAATTTTATCCATTTCTATCAAATTATTTGGTGCTAATCAACGATCCGTTCACGACTTGTGCAAATCCTTCTGTAATGATTTGATCACCAAGTGAAAGACCAGATTCAATCATGGATACATTATTGTATGTTTTGGATACATTTACATAGGTTTTTCTTGCCACCAAATGTTTCCCTTCTTGTATTGCAACATACAAGTAGTTTCCTTCAAAGTCCTTTTTTATAATGATTGAAGGAACCACCATGGCATCTTCAACTTCATAATCTTTAATTTTCACTACTGATATCAAATTTGGTTTGATAATGTGTGTTGGGTTGTTCAGATTAATTCGAATTTTAAAACTTCGGTTTCCCGGATCAATCACATTCGATGTTCTATTAATTGTAGACTTTGTTTGAAAATTAATAGCTGGAAAATCTAGTTCGGCCATTTCACCTGCTTTTATATAATTTAAAAAGCTTTCCGAAACATCTCCTTCTACATAAACCTTATCGATATTTACCAATTGAGCAAATGGGATGGAAGGACCTGCTAATTCGCCTTTTTTCTGATGAATTTTATCAACAATACCACTAAAAGGAGCAGTAATAATGGCCATATTCTTTTGCGCTTCTAAAGCTTTAATGTTACGTTCTAGTCCTTCTTTATTTGCTTTAGCCTGCAGGTATTCTATTTCAGAACCAATTTTTTGATTCCACAACCGTTCTTGTCTTTCGAATATCGTTGTGTTCAAATCAAGATTGGTTTTTACCTGGTCAATTTGTTGCTGAATTTGAGATGTATTCAATTTCCCTAAAATGTCGCCCTTGCTCACATGCTGACCTTCGGTAACATCAATCGAAATAATATTTCCAGCTGTTTCTGGGGTAATTGTGATATTTTTATCGGCTTCAACATTCCCTGTTACTTGTATAAAATGCTCGAATTGAGAGCTTGATAATTTATTAGTAACAACCTTTATTGTTTCTTCTTCTTTATTTGTACTACGAATTTCTATCTCAAGATCAGATATTTTTGTTTTTAGTACGGCGAGTTCTGATTTATACTGTTTTAATTGCTCTGCTTTGTCCATACTTTTTTCTGCATCTTTAGAAGAACAAGCAAAAAGTAATGGAATAATACTGGCTATTAGTAACTTTTTCATTTTATAATGTTTTTTGTAGGATGTTAGTATTACAATTTACCCAAGGCTTTTTCGAATGCAATTTTCGAATTTAAAAGCGTTAGAGTTGAATTAATATAGGCAGAATGTGAATCCAAGTATTGTTTTTCATTTTCAGATAATTCAGTACTTGTTGATATTCCTTCCTTGAATTTTATTTGAGTTCTATCGAAAATTCTTTTGGCAATTTCTAAACCTTCAAGGTCATTTTCATATTTTTCCTGTGCATTCAGTAAGTTTGAAAAGGAAAGACTAACATCCATTTTAAGATTTTGTTTAGTCATTTCTTGCTGATTTTCCAGCTTCATGAAATTAATTTTTTCCTGTTGAACTCTTGAGCGTTTCTGTCCTGCTGAAAAAATTGGCATTTTTAATTGAAATCCAAGAACCGAAGATTTAAACCAAGGAACATCAGATTTGAAAACATTAGTGAAATCGGAACTGGTATTTTTTCCATAGTTATAAAAGGCCGAGATAGTTGGTAAATAAGATGCCTTTTCATTTTTAATAATTAGCTCCTGTGCTCTTAATTGAGTTTCAATAATTCTAAAATCGATATGATTTGACAGATCGAAATTGGATAGTACTGGTGATTCTGCTCTTATTGGATCAACTAGTTCATCTAAACTATTTGTTAGTTCAAGGCTTTGATCAATTTCTATTCCCAAACCAAATTTTAAAATGATGCGGGAAGTTTGAATTGCTCTTTTTGCATCAGCTAATTGATTTTTACTTGTATTTAAAAGCAAACGAATTTGATCTACATCCAATTCTTCGCGAAAGCCATTTTGATGATAGGCACTGGTTTCGGTTAGGAGTTTCTCGTTAATTGCCAGATTTTCCTGAATGGTTTTGTAATTTTCTTCAGCAACCAAAACAGTAAAATAAGATTGAGAAATAGTATTAATTATCTCAATTTCAGTTTTCTCCTTCTGATCGTTCGAAAGTTGAACAAAAACTTTGGCTGCCATGGTCCCAACAATGTATGAACCGTCGAATATTTTCTGACTAACACTAATGGATGCTGAACTAGTATACCGTTGTCCGAATTTAATAGGAGTATAAGTTCCGGGTGTACCTCCAAAAAATTCAGATGGAAGTAGAGAAACAGATAAATCTAGATTATTGTTGTAATCAGCAGAGGCATCGATTTGAGGTAAACCATCGGCAATTGTTTCCCAAACTTTTTTCTTGGCTACTTGTAGATCATACTCAGTTCCCTTTACCGAGTATGAATTTTCCAAAGCATATTTTTGTGCTTCAGCTAAGGTGAATTTTAAATTGGATTCAGTTTGTGCATTTGTGGGATTACCGAAACCAATAAAAACTACCATCAATGCTAGTAGGGTGTTTTTCATTGTATTACTCAAATTTATTTTTTAAATACTCTATTCCTTTTTGTGTACATATTCCGTGAAGATGGTAAAGAGTTAATTCACGGTGCATATCTTTATTAAATACTTCGTTGCTTGAAAACACCTCATATTCGGGTGTGTTAAGATTTAAATAGAAGCTAACCAGGTTTTTACTGATAAATTCTACATTCAATTCTGATCGATAAAATCCTTCAGTTATGCCTTTTTGTAAATTGATTTGAATTTCTAATTGAAAATTTTTAATTCTTTTATCTTTAAATTTATTCCATATTTCAGGGTAGTATTTTTTTAAATCATACTCGAGTGAATCACAATTGTGCTGTATCATTTCATTTATAAATTTGAAAAAGGCAAAATACTGATCTAAAGCATTCAAGTTAATTATTTCTTCTGATTTAAAAGAAAATTTTGGTTTCTCAATGTCCCATTCAATGGCTTGATAAACAAGCTCATTTTTATTTGAGAAATATTGATACAAGGTTTTTTTCGATATGCCCATTTTATTGGCAATATCATCCATCGTGACACTTTTAATACCGAATTGAAAAAATAATGCCCAACACGTATTAATGATATTTATTTTTTGCTCATTCATGGCACAAATATAAATCAAATAAAAACTGTAGAAACTTTTATAGTGTTTAAAGTTTCCCTGTTGTACATTAAATTTTGTTAACACGACATTTTAGTATCCACTTAATGAGAATAAAAGTAAATATCTTGTTCTTTTTTGCGCCACCTTATTAGGTAACTATTGCATTTTTATCGGTAAATGGATTGATGATACGATTTGTGTAAATTAGATCTTTAAATAATAAAATTTTATTTTTGCGGTTATTAATGGAAAGTCATATACAATGAAAAATATTATCTGTTTTCTTTTGTTCGTAATTCCATGCCATATTTTTGCACAAGCACCATTGGTTGGAGGTAACCGGATCGATTATTATAGTTCATGGACAGAACGTGGAGCCAAAGTGGTTCCCATGAATGAAATACACCTTAGTGCTTTGGCAGTAAGTCGCTATGGTAATTACCCCAAAACCGAAATTAATTCGCAGTTGTTACTTTTTCCCTTTGCTCCTAACCTTGGTGTAAAACACGAATGGTTTGGGGAAAACACAATTGTCTCCACTCAACATACATTTTATTACCCTACTTTAGGATTAAAATGGGCAAGAAGTAGCGGTTTTCAAGATCAAATACCAAAATCATCAGAGATTCCTCACATTTTCACTTTTAGAAATGAGTTAATTGTGAGTCACATAATCAATCCGCAGCCTAAAGATTGTTTTATAAAAGTTCCCGATTTAGTGCTGACAGGAAGAATTGGTTTTGATTTTTCTCTAACAGCAGGAGACTCCCAATTACCATTGCTTGATTATCATTTTTTATATCATAGAACTGCATCCTATCATAATAGTCAAAAGCTTTATTTTATGGGTGTTGAATTGGATGGCAATGTGTATCAGAATTTTAACTTTTCAATCAATGCAGATTATTATTCTATCGATTTTAATGGTGAATGGGCGGCCGAAAGCCAGGGAAAAATTCATTGGCATCGCAATAGTAAGTTTTCCGTTTCGGGCGGTTATAAAATGTACTATTTAAATACCAATTACGGAACTCAGTTTTTGGCTATGCCAGTTATCGATTTTGTTTTCAAATTGAATCATCAATCCCGACTTCAGAATGGCTTGTTTAAAAAATAAAAAGCCATTCTTTTTAAGAATGACTTTCTAATTTTATTCGTGATACAAACTCGTGTATAAATATCGTTTTATATTTCTTTTTGGTGTTTTCTTAAATTCCTCAGGAAAAACAATTATCCTTGATATATTCATATATGCAGGAAAACTTTTGTTCAAAATTTGCTTGTCTTTATTGAGTGCTTCTTCAATTTCCACTTTAGTTAATCCTTCTGCATCGCAAGCTTCATAATCTGGATAAACCAATGCAATTAATTTATGATCTTTATCATCGGTAACAATTGATTCTTGAATAAAAGGCATATTATTTAGGTGTGCTTCAATTTCTTCGGGATAAATATTTTGTCCTGAAGGACCAAGCAACATATTCTTGCATCTTCCTTTAATGTATATATTATCCTCTTTATCAATTATACCCAAGTCTCCGGTTCCTAACCAACCATCTTTAGAAAGAACTTCTTTTGTTGCTTCCGGATTTTTATAGTAGCCTTTCATTACATTAGAACCTTTTACCTGAATTTCACCAACAATGTTGAATTGATCTTCCGACTTGATTCTAACTTGCATCCGATCAACAACTTTGCCACAAGAATGAGATCGAAAACTTGTATTTGGACTATAACTAATTAGTGGACCACATTCTGTCATTCCGTATCCAATAGTAAAAGGAAATTCAATTTTCATCAGAAAATCTTCAACTTCTTTGCTAAGAGCTGCTCCTCCAATTATTACTTCTATAAAATTTCCTCCAAAGGTTTCTGTCAGTGAATTTCTAATCTTTTTGTAGATTTTCTTTTCCAACAAAGGGATCTTAAGCATCAGTTTTACTCTTCTGCTTTCCAGTACAGGCAAAATTCTTTTTTTATAGATTTTTTCCATAATAAGAGGAACCAAACAGATTAGT
>JBFFMG010000084.1:0-11359 GCA_041554215.1 Labilibaculum sp. | reverse complement strand
TCAGCTTAACAAAATTATATTCTTTGTCTTGTAAACTAAAAACCAGAAACATCGATCAAATAATAACTCTAATTATACAGAACTTGTTATTTTTGCGAACCCGAACAAATACGAAAGCATTTAAACCAACAAAATTATATAGCTATTAGCTCCTGCTGTTAATAGGTATATCAAACCTACTATCCTAGTAGGTAATCCATCTAAAATGCAATAATTATTAGTATCTTTACCATCCTTTATATATGCATTTACCCGTCTATTATTTAACGGGACAAAAGGATTTAACAATGGATTTTGAAAACATTAAAAAGAAACTAGAACAATATAAAGCGGAAGGAAAGAAGATGTTTACCACGTCCTCTTTTCAATCGCATAGTCTTGTTCTTCTTCATATTATTAGCCGAATAGACAATACGATTCCTGTATATTCCATTAATACCGGATTTTTATTTCCTGAAACCATTCAATTTAAAGATCAAATAGCTAAAGAATTTGGGTTGAACATTATCGATGCCAAATCTTCCATTCCAAAGGCACAACAAAAAGATTCGAAAGGAAATTTTCTTTTCACTTCGGATCCTGACTACTGTTGTTTCCTAAATAAGGTACAACCTCTAGATGGTGTTTTGGCAGATCACGATATTTGGATCAATGGCGTTCGCGCCGATCAGTCGGCAGTTCGAAAAGCGATGAACATTGAACAAGATGCTCCTCATGGAGTGATTCGTTTTCACCCAATGCTTGATTGGAGTAAACAAGAAATTTACAAATACATCAAAGAATACAATTTACCTCGACATCCGCTAGAGGCAAAAGGCTACGATAGCATTGGCTGTGAACCATGTACTCGTAAAATGACTCTGGGTGATGATCGATCGGCACGATGGTTTGGCATGAAAAAAACCGAATGCGGTTTAAATACCGATTTGGTCATTAAGAATGATAAAAAATAATTGCAGCTACTAACTCGAAATTAAATAAAAATACAATGAGAGTACTAATTACAGGTGGTGCCGGTTACATTGGTACCGAACTATGCATAAAATTGAATCAAAATCCTGAAGTACAAGAAATTATTGTTTTGGATAATTTACATCAGGCCAACTTCAATCTGTTTTTACACTCCCAAATAAAACCCGGCAAGCTAACATTTGTTCGTGGTGAACTTTTGGATTCAAGAACTCTCGATAAAATAATGAAAAATGTAGATGTGGTTTATCATCTTGCTTCTGAAAATTCAGACAACGATAAACTTCATCATCTTCACGAACAAGTTAACAATTGGGGAACCGCCGAATTAGTATACGCCATTGAGGAAAGCAAGGTAAAACAATTGATATACGTAAGTTCTACGGCTGTTTACGGTTATTCTGATGATGAATTTGATGTTTATTCAATTCCTGAACCAACTACTTCATTAGGAAGTTCTACTTTAAGAGGTGAACAACATGTTGAGCGAATTATGTCGAAAGTAAACACTCAAATTATTCGTTTGGGTAATGTTTTTGGTTACGGTGTAAGCATGAACATGAAAGGTATTCTGAATAGTTTACTTTTTGATTCTCATTTTGTAGGACGAATTTCTATCCACGGCAGTGGAAACCAAAAACGCCCGTTTATTTCTTTGGAAAAAACAAGCAGCATACTGGCTAATCTCTTGGGTGGAAAATTAGATTCGGGTGTTTACAACCTAGTGGAACACAACAAATCAATTATGGATATTGTTGAAATTTTACAAGAACAAAATCCAGACATGGAAATGATCTTCACCAACCAACATCTTGATCTTCCTCAACAACTAGTAACTACCGATGAACGAATTATGAAATTGTACAAAGGCGAAAAGTTAAGTTTCGAAGATGAATTGAAAATCCTGAAAAAGCACTTCGAGGCTTCTAGCATATAAAATAGATTTGAAAAATGAGATGTGAGAAATAAGAACCATTCTCTTGCACCAAATTTCATCTATTTATTGAAAATAAAAGACAAAATAAAAAAGCTTGATTCAGCATTGAATCAAGCTTTTTTTTGTGATTTATATCATGCGCTACAAATATGGCGCAAATCAGTTGCTTATTACCTGCACTATTAATAGCATTTTTAAGTACAGAGCACCGAATGTTTAATAAACTCCTGATAATACTTCATTTAGAATTTATTATATTTTCTCGGTTAGTCTTTTCACAAATCGATATTTATTGAAAAATTCTTTCGCGATTACACGCAGAATTGTGTAAGCAGGTATTGCCAACATCATACCCAATATGCCAGCCATACTCCCTGCCATAATAATCACAATAAAAATTTCAAGTGGATGCGCATTTACACTGTTCGAATAAATTAATGGCTGAAACAAAATGTTATCGATAATCTGAACTGTTGCAAATACAATTGCCATATATCCTAAAAGAGGAACAACTCCAGTGTAAAAATCAGCATCTAAATTAGTGGCAATGCCAATAATCATCCCAAAACAAGCTCCTATAATTGGTCCAATATAAGGGATTACATTCATCATACCGGCAAACAAACCAATAACAACGGCGGTACTAAAGGGTAAGCCCACAATAGTCAAGCCGATTGTCACCATAAAACCAACCAATATCACCTCGAAAAATAATCCAACAAAATACCGCATCAATAATTTCTTGATCGACTCGAGAACGTGATATACACCTTCTTCATTTTTAGCAGGAACCATAAGTACAACTCCCTCGGTAAACAAGCTACTGTCTTTTAAGAAAAAGAAAGTGATAAAAGAGATGGAAAATAAAGCAATGAATAGATTTCCTAATGTTCCTGCCAAAGATCCAAAAATAGAGGAAACATCCGAAATCTTCACAAATGAGCTGATATTTTCGACCAATACGGCTTTTAAATTAAAGGACTCGTCAGTGGCAGAATATCTTGTAACTAAAGCTTCCAATTTTTGAATAGGCTCTTCCAGACTTTGCGCAGCAGCATTCACATCAATATTTGATAAATCTTGTGCTTGTGCTGCGATCATTGGAATGAATGTTCGAAAGAACATAATCATAATAAACCACAATAAAACAAGAGTTATACCGGCCGAAAGTGCCGACGGAACCTTCCAATTTTTAATTTTTAATCCGTTCAAAAAATCAACAACCGGACGCCCTATAAATGAAAGGACAACCGAAATTAATACATAAGTCACAATATTACTGAAATACCAAAACAATAATCCCAATAAGATTAATCCAAGAGCTACAATAAAATATTTTCCTTTTCCATTCATAGGTAGACGATAATTTTTGTCCGTTATGTATCGAAATACAAATCGGTATTACAGTTTAAAAGTAAGAATTTTTATGGTATCAAAACCCAGAAATAAAAAAAGGCTTTCTTTCGAAAGCCTTTTCATTTTTATAGTACTAATTATATTTTTATTGGATTGTCTACCTTTTGTTTCATTAAGGCAATTTCTAAAACCTCCATAATCTCATCAACAAAGTGAAATTTAAGACCTTTTAAATAGATATCCTTAATTTCCTCAATGTCTTTTTGATTCTGATTACACAGAATAATCTCCTTAATTCCAGCTCTTTTTGCAGCAAGAATTTTTTCTTTAATACCTCCAACTGGCAAAACTTTTCCACGAAGTGTAATTTCACCGGTCATTGCTAAATGTTTCTTCACCTTACGTTGTGTGAAAATTGAAGCCATGGCAGTTACCATAGTCACACCGGCTGAAGGACCATCTTTTGGAATTGCTCCTTCTGGAACGTGCACATGAAGATTCCATTCATCAAAAGATTCTTTTTTAATACCCAGTGCACCACAATGTGCTCTTAAATATTCTTGTGCCAGTAATGCCGATTCTTTCATCACATCGCCCAAGTTACCAGTAAGCGTCAACTTCCCTTTACCTGCAGATAAACTTGATTCAATAAACAAAATTTCTCCGCCAACTGAAGTCCAGGCCAAACCTGTTACAACTCCAGCATATTCGTTACCTTGGTATTTGTCTCTATTAAAGATTGGTGCGCCCAAAAGCTCTTTTAAATCCTCAATTTTTATGTTGATATCATACTCCTCATCCATCGCCACCTTACGGGCAATACGTCGCATCACCTTCGCAATTCGTTGATCCAATGCTCTCACACCCGACTCACGAGTATACTTATCGATAATTTCAGCGATTACTTCCTTCGAAAGTTTAATATCTTTAGCTGCAATTCCGTGATTTTCCATTTGCTTTGGAATCAAATGACTCTTGGCAATCTGAACTTTCTCTTCCTGAATGTAACCACTAACATCAATCATTTCCATACGATCGCGTAATGGAGCCGAAATTGCACCCACATTATTCGCTGTTGCAACAAACATCACATTCGACAAATCGTAATCTACATCCAAAAAATTATCGTGAAACGCACTATTTTGCTCTGGATCAAGAACTTCCAACAATGCCGAAGAAGGATCTCCTCTAAAATCACTACTTACTTTATCAATCTCATCCAAAATAAAAACAGGATTCGACGAACCAGCCTTCTTCATTCCCTGAATAATTCGTCCTGGCATAGCACCAATATATGTCTTTCTATGACCACGAATTTCTGACTCATCGTGCAAACCTCCTAAGGACATTCTGGCATATTTTCTATCCAAAGCCCTAGCAATTGATTTCCCCAAAGATGTTTTTCCAACTCCTGGAGGTCCATACAAACATAAAATCGGTGATTTCAAATCCCCCTTTAGCTTTAAAACAGCCAAATGCTCAATAATTCTGTCTTTTACTATTTCTAAGCCAAAATGATCCTGATCTAGAATTTTCTGAGCTCTTTTCAAATCAAAATTATCTTTGGTGTATTCGCTCCATGGTAAATCAAGCAGTTCTTCTAAATAGTTTAATTGAACCGAATATTCTGCTGATGCAGGATTTAGACGTTGAAGCTTAGTCAGTTCTTTATCAAAAACTGCAGCAACTTCTTCTGTCCATTTTTTGGTTAGTGCTTTTTCTTCCAACTCCTCTACATCCTGATCATTTGGACCTCCGCCCAATTCATCCTGAATGGTTTTCATTTGCTGGTGCAACAAATATTCCCTTTGCTGCTGATCCATATCAGTTTTCACCTTTGTCTGAATATCATCCTTAAGTTCCAAAACCTGAACTTCACGAACCAATAATTCCAAAAGTTTCATTGCTCTACCACCTAGTTCATCAATCTCCAGCAATTTTTGCTTTTGATTGTGTTTTATTTCAGCATTACTTGAAATGAAATTGATCAAAAATGAAGATCCTTCGATATTCTTAATTGCAAAACTAGCCTCGTTAGGAATGTGTGGCGACAGTTTAATTACCTTAACTGCCATATCCTTAACAGAAGAAATAAGAGCCTTGAACTCATTATCTTCCTCCTCGGGACGAATATCTTTAAGAGTTTTAATTTTAGCAATGTGATAAGGTTTCTCAGAAATCATTTCCTGCAACTCAAATCTCTTCTTGCCCTGTAAAATAACCGTGGTGGAACCATCAGGCATTTCAAGAATTTTAATGATTTGGGCAACAGTTCCAATTTTATGTATATCGTTAAAATGTGGATCTTCAACACTCAAATCAATTTGAGTAGCAGCACCTAGCAGTCCTTTATTATTATAAACTTCACGAACTAATTTCAAAGATTTTTCTCTTCCAACCGAAATAGGAATCACTACACCTGGAAAAAGCACAGTGTTTCGAAGAGGCAAAATTGGCAAACTGTCAGGAACAACAAGTTCATCAAGCGCATTTTCGTCCTCATCTGTTATAATTGGAATAAAATCTGAATCTTCATCCATCATATTCGTTAAAGCCATATCACTTATATTGATTTCAATCTTTCTACTCATACTTTTGGTTATCATGTTCTCATTACTCACTATAAAGGAAATCACTTTTTATCATACTTAAATGACAAAATGTCTGCCTTTACCAAAATCAATTGGTTACTTCTTACTTGACAATAGCTATGCCAAAATAAAAAATGAGTTCTATTCAATTAACAGAAAGAACTCATAATAACATATTCACAACTATTTAAAAAGATTTCCGATACTCTTTCGTCATTTCAAACACACTTGTCAAGATGTTTTTTTCCACTTCATCAAATTCCAAACCTCTTCGTTGCATTACCAAATCGGCAACTTCGAAACAAGCATTTAAGCGGTATTCTTTAAAGCCATGGTTTCCTCCCATAGCAAAAGATGGAATGAAATTACGAGGAAATCCAGCACCAAAAACATTCGAACTAACGCCAATTACGGTTCCGGTATTCAACATGGTATTAATTCCACATTTAGAGTGATCTCCCATTATGGTACCGCAAAACTGCAAGCCTGTTTTTACGAAACTTTCACTTGAGTAACTCCACAGTTTCACTTCCGAATAATTGTTTTTAAGATTCGAATTATTTGTATCTGCTCCAATATTACACCATTCTCCCAATACTGCATTCCCTAAAAATCCGTCGTGCGCTTTACTCGAATAGCCAAACAAAACAACATTATTCAATTCTCCACCACATTTGCAATAAGGTCCTAATGTTGTTGCTCCATAAACCTTGGCTCCCATTTTTAATTCGGCATGCTCGCACAAGGCCAAAGGTCCACGAACTAAACATCCTTCCATCACAACTGCATCTTTTCCAATATAAATTGGACCGTCAACAGCATTTAATGTTGCAAATTCAACTTTTGCTCCTTCTTCAAGAAATATATTTTCTTTTCCGAGAACATTTACCGTGCTGCTAATTTTCTGCGATTTTCTTCCTTTGGTTAGCAATTCAAAATCTGCACGTAAGGCCTGATCATTACTCCCGAATATATCATAGGACATTGCAATTCGATCAACATCCCCAGCAAACTCAATCTTTACTTTTCCAACAATTTCTTCTTTGTTCACCAAATCAACATCAGCGGCAAGAAAATTAGCTGCTAAAACAACTCCATCCTTTGAAAGGTACTCTCCTGCTTTTAAATTTAAAATTGCTTCTTTTAAATCTTTGTTAGGAAAAACAGAACCATTAATAAGTATGTTTTGTTCCCGAATCAACTTCGGATACTTTACGGATAAATAATCCTGTGTAGAATAACTAAAGCTTGTAGCGAAATACTTTTCCCATTTTTCACGAATCGTTAAAATACCAACCCGAATCTCAGATACAGGACGAGTAAATGTGAGGGGACGCAGATCATTCCAGACCTCATCATCAAAAAGAATATAATTCATTGTAGTAGCGATTTAAATCCGTAGGATTTTATGTATGATCAAAAATAAAAAAAAGCCTCGAATAATCGAGGCTTTTTCTTAGTATGGTAGATTTTTTTAATCTTACTTCTTGTTACCGTCCATGTGTTTCTTGTAACGATTCATGAACTTATCAACACGACCAGCAGTATCTACTAATGTCATCTTACCTGTATAAAAAGGGTGAGATGTATTAGAGATCTCAAGCTTAATAACTGGGTACTCAACACCTTCGAACTCAATAGTCTCTTTCGTTCTTGCAGTTGACTTAGCGATAAAAACAGTCTCATTCGACATGTCTTTAAATGCTACAAGACGGTAATTTTCCGGATGTATTCCTTGTTTCATTTTAATATCCTTTAGTTTCTTATAATCTACTTCCAATAGGCTGCAAAGGTAGATATTGTAATTCATTTTGCAAAAAAATAAATAAATTATTCTTCTCCTTCTGCAACTTTTTTCTCCTTTGCCCTACTTCCTCTGTTTTCCAGAGGGATAATAGGTGTCCGTTTAAATGGTTTTGAAGGGTCAAAAAGCAGACGATACGTGAAATGTGTCTTCATTTTAATTCCACCAACCGATTCATAAATCGAAATCATTTTCGGATTAAAGTCTCCAACCCACGAAAGTTCAACTTCCTTATAATGAGTTTTATGCTCTAACACCTTATCCATATGCCAAAAAATAGCCGACTCTACACCAAAGCGCTGATATTTAGGAACAACACCCATAATTGTAATTCGTGCACGAGTAATTGTTTTCTTTTTTAAATGGTATAAAAATTTCAATTTGTTCCAGAAATTAAATTTCCCATCCATTTTTATCAATATCTGATTGATATCTGGCATCATCACAAAAAATGCAATTGGATTGCCTTCATGATAGGCAAACCAGATAAATTCTTCGTCGATTACTCCTTTTCCATCTCGAGCCATTTTACGAATATCGTCAGGATCGATTGGTGAGAAATTATCATGAAATTTCCAGGCCTCATTGTATATCGTAATTAAATCCTGAATGTATTTTTCAGAATTCTTAAACGAAAAATGCTCAAAAGAAAATCCTGGCTTTTTAGCTACCCATTCGGCAATTTTCCAAAATCGCTCGGGAAAAGGTTTTGTTCTGTCGAGATGATAGCTATACTGCTCAAAAAACACTTTAAAACCATACTCCTCAAAAAACTCTTTGTAATATTTCTGATGGTAAGGCATTCCGTATCCCTGAGGCATAAAACCATCAACTAAAAGGCCCCAATGATTATCATTTTCACTAAAATTCACAGGACCATCCATGGCTTCCATGCCACGAGCAGACAGCCAATCTTTAGCCGTATCAAACAAAAGAAATGCAGCCTTTTTATCATTTACACATTCAAAAAAGCCGCATCCACCTGTAGGCTGATCAAAAGTAAAAGCTTTATTGGTATTAATAAACGCACCAATTCGCCCAATTACTTTTCCTTCCTCATTTTGTAAAATCCATCGGTTTGCTTCTCCATGTTTAAAGAAAGAATTCTCTTTTGGATCAAAGATGCCTTCAATCTCTGCATCAAAGGGACATGCATAATTTGAGTCATTTTTATAAATGATTCTGGCAATATCTAAAAAATCTTTTCGATGTTTCTGATCTATAACTTCAACTATCCTCACTCGATTCGTTTTATTTAAGTTCTGTAATTTGGGGTTTTCAATGCAAATTTATCGTCGCGCAAGTTTCGATAGCAATCTTAGTAGCTCAACATACAACCAAACCAATGTTACCATAAGCCCAAATGCACCATACCACTCCATGTATTTTGGAGCACCCGATTCTGCACCTCTTTCAATAAAATCGAAATCTAAAACCAAATTAAGGGCAGCAATAACCACCACAAACAGACTAATTCCAATACTCAGCAAACCAGAACCATTTGCAATGTTTAAGCCAATGCCAAACATTCCCAAAATCCAATTCAACATGTAAAATATAAAAATACCGCCTGTTGCAGCAACTACACCAAGTTTAAATTTTTCGGTTACTTTAATTAATCCTGATTTGTAAGCAAAAAGCATCGCAAACAAAGTTGCAAAAGTTAACCCAACAGCCTGTACCACAATACCCGGATAAGAAGCATTCATCATTGCCGACAAACCTCCTAACATAAGCCCTTCGGCTAAAGCATAAAACGGAGCTGTATAAGGCGACCAAACCGGCTTAAAAGCAGTAACCAAAGCAAGAATTAAACCTACTATTGCTCCACCAATTAACCAAGGTGTTACTGCCGATGAATCCATCGATTCGTTGAACAATCCCCACGTGTAACTTGCCGCTGCTACTAAAAAAAACAATAATAAACCTACTTTGTTTACCGTACCGTTTACTGTCATTGTTTCACTATACGACCCACTTCTTGAAGCGCTGAATATTTTATCGCTTAGAACAGGATTTGAACTTTTTGTATATCCCATATTTATTAACTCTTAATCTTTATGATCTTTTGTTTATTTAACTCAACTAAATTATGACTCAAATTTACTTTGTTTAATTTTATTTTCCTAGATACAGAAGTCATATCAAGCCTTAAAATACCTTAAAATTGCACCTATAGGTTAAGTTCATATTCTAGATCATCCCAAATCTCTTTCCAATCCTCATCTACTTTTTTAAACTCGGAAACCAAAGCAACAACTTTAGCCACAACAACTTCTCCTCTTCGGGCTATCTTTCCAAGGGCTCTTTTTACCTGACTCAAAAAATAGGCATCTGTAAAATTCGCTGGAAGCAATTCCATAAAATTCAGAAACAACTCGTCATTCTCCTCTTTTTGATTCATAGCCAATCGTCCTACAACCATTACTGCACAAGCACGTTTTGATTGAGAATCGCTTTTCATCCAAGTTATAATTAACTCCTTAATTGCAGGAAGATACTGAAACAAATTCATACTTGCCTGCTCCAATAGTTCATTCGAATCCATCTCGGCAAACCATCTCTCCAACTGCTCTTCAGTCACTTTTGCTGGTTCTTCAAGCAGGGTAGCTACAATTTTAGACTCTCTAAATCCTTTCGTCCACAATTTATGCGCTAAAAGATGATCCTTTTGATAAGCATTCCCAATTTCACGCAAATTTACAATGGTTGCGCCTAATGCTTTCGGGTAGTTCAATCCAAACTTTTTCATTTCATGGTGGGTCTCACCATTACGAAGAATTTGAATTTTCTTGAATATTTCCTGAAACAATTCTTCTGTTTCCTTACTGTCGATAAAAAAATCCATTTCACTCAAATTAGTTAACTGCCTGCAAAGGTAGAGTTTATAATCCTTTCGGAATATTTTTTTATATTTTTTTACAAAAACACTTGCAAGATAATTAAAGATTTTTCTATATTTGCACCGCATTAGAGCAAAAATGGTGATTGTAGCTCAGTTGGTTAGAGCGCTGGATTGTGGTTCCAGAGGTCGCCGGTTCGAAACCGGTCTTTCACCCTACATTACAAGTCAATAAAGATGCGCCTTACGGCGCATTTTTTTATGGCTAAAATTATAGACCTACTACGAAGCGAATACTCAAGCGAATACTTTGTGAAAAAATATACAACACCTTGTATTTATCCGAAGATTGTAACCTCCAAGCCTCTTTCCTCATTCACGAATGATGAGAAAAAAGCGATTCTGAAAAAATACAACCGCTGGTATGTTTACTATTCATTTGAGCATCCAACCGCTAAAACTGAAATTGGCAATCCTAAAAAAATCCGTCAGGCTCCCGTATATTTTAATGTAAATAAGGATCACCCCGATTTTGACGAGCGATTTAAATTCCTGAAAATAGTTCGAAACAGCATTGAAAAACTATTAAAAGACGGCTTTTCTCCCTACGAAACAGGAGAAACAGCAAGTGAGCATACGGCCCTTTCGGCACTGGACTTTGCTTTGGAAATTAAAAAACCAGAAGTAAAGGAAACCACATTTTCAGGCTACGAAACCCGAATCAATCTATTTAAAAAATACATAAAGAGTCAGGGATATTCTCATTTCTCAATTAAGGATATCAATAAAAGTATTGTTTCCCAATACCTGAGAACCATTAAAAACGCAACTCACCGAAACAATTCAAAAGGAGCTTTAAG
>JBFFMG010000083.1:0-11447 GCA_041554215.1 Labilibaculum sp. | reverse complement strand
TTTAATTCCTTTATATTCTGTAGCTTCCTCTTTCGATTCCAATAGTGGTATTCGGAAGGTAAAACAAGAACCTTCTCCCAACTCGCTTTCTACAAATAAATCTCCACCCAATAAACGTGCTAATCTTCGGCTAATCGCCAAGCCCAATCCAGTACCACCATATTTTCTAGCCGAAAATGAATCTGCCTGACTAAAATCTTCAAAAACTGTTTCCAACTTACTTTCATCAATTCCAATCCCCGTATCAACAACATTTACCACAAAAACAAAGTGTTGATCAACCTGAATAACCGATGATTTAATAGTGACCGAACCTTTCGAAGTAAATTTAATAGCATTACTACCCAAGTTTAATAAAATCTGTTTGATCCGAAACGGATCGCTATCTAAATTAATTTGGTTATTTCCTTCGTATTCCCAGGTAAAATTAACGTCTTTGTTTTCAGCATTAATTTTCAAAACATCATACACATCAAAAACGAGCGAATAAGGGTGAAATGGAACATTTTCAATGTGTAATTTCCCAGCCTCAATTTTAGATAAATCAAGAATTTCATTTACCAATCCCAACAAATGTTTCGATGAATTTTTAAGAACGCGAACAAATCCTTGTTGATTTTCTTCGAGCTTGGTTTTATTGAGCTGATTTGTGAAACCAATAATAGCATTAAGTGGTGTTCTTATTTCATGACTCATTACAGCCAAAAAATCCTCCTTCACTTTTGCCAACTTTTCGGCATTTCCCTTTGCAACAATTAACTCTTTTCTATAAAAATTACTTTTAGTGATATCTGTAAGAATGAAAATAATAAATAGAATACCCAACACAAATCCAACAATTATAATCACCGAAATAATAAAAATTGAATTGCTGGCAGTTGCTTTTGCACTATCCGACTCATGGGTTAATTGTTGCAATCTTTCTTCTTCCAGTTGGCGCAATAAAATTTTAATTTTATCCCACATTAAAGAGTTCTCCTCAACTAAACGCAATTCTTCATTAGACACAATCTCTCTGTTCAATCTTTCTTTCGCCTGTGCAATAAGTAACATATTCTCAAGACTTCTTAACAAACTATCTGCCTGTGGTAAATAGCTCGTATCGACCTGTATCTGTGTTCGTTGAATCACCGTTTCTATCGAGTCTACTTTAGACTCTTCCTTTTTACCACTAAAAAGTCTGGCAACAAATCCTTTCTTTTTCGTCTTTTCTTTCACTTCTGCCGGACTCACAACAGTATCTAAATAGGTAGTGGTAGTTGTCGTGGTTTTAATTTTAGTTTTAGCCGCATCAGAAACCTCACTAAGCGTCTCCATAGCTTTTTGAGAAAGATTTTCCTTTTCTTTTGATCTTTTTAACTCAACAAACTTCTCTAATTTATCAGCTCGTTCCTCTAACAAATAGTTCATTGAATCAATTAAAAAATAGGATTTACTACTATCATCACTAAAATACCTGAGTGAATCCAAATCATTCTGAATCTCTATAATATTTTCGGCATAATTAGCCAGGTAACGTTCCTTTTTTGTTAATGAATAAATTCTGATTTTATTTTCAGCTTCCGATAAATTAGTCAGAATTCGATTCATTCTGGCGATTTCGGCATCTGGTTTTGAAAGATACACTACAGAATCTAGTAGTTTATTATAGGATTGATAAGCAATTACCACAGAAGCAAGAATAGCCAGAAATACAAATATGTATCCCAAAACAACTTTCTCCTTTATATTACTTCTATTCTCTGACACTATTTGAACTTATAAATTTCGTTTATTTGCTTTAAGTAAAGTTAGTAAGAATTTTTTTAGTTGATTTTTAAAATAATTACAAGCCTCTAAAATATAAACCCTGTTAATTTGGGGATTTAGTACACAAAATGTGGGGAAATAATCCCCATCATCAATTCATCAACTTACAAACGGCACTCCATTGAATATAAAACTATTACTTGTTTAAGGTTGATTATGTGACTATTACAACTAAAACTTACACATTATTCTTTAAAGTCTAATTTTGGCATGATATTCACTTATTTACTAGTAATAAAATATGAAACCTAATCTCTAAAAACTAATTTATGAAACGTATTATTATAGCATTGCTAATTGTTCCTTTATTTTTTTCATGTAATCAAAAAGAGTTAAAGCAATTAAGAGAGCAAAATCAGCAACTTACTGTAATGGCTCAGGAAAAAGATTCTTCAATTAATGAATTCATTGAATCATTAAATGCAATTGAAGAAAATCTTGAAATGATAAAGCAAAAAGAAAGCATTATTGCTGTAAATTCTGAGAATCCTAATCAATCACAAAAACAAAAAATTGCAAGTGATTTAACTTCAATCAATAATCTATTAGAGCAGAATAAATTAAAAATTGAAGAATTAGATAAAAAATTAAATAATAGCTGGTATCAAAATTCGAAGCTTCGCAAATTAACTGATCGTTTAAAAACGGAGTTAGAAGCTAAAGAAGGCGAAGTTATTGTTTTGAATGACAAAGTAGCAAAATTGAACATTGAAGTAGATAACTTAAGTGGCCAAGTAGGTGAATTGAGCGGAACTGTATTGGCTTTAAATACTGAAAATGAAAACAAAGCGAAACAAATTGCAAGCACTACTAGCGAACTAAATACGGCTTTCTATGTATTTGGAACCAGCAAAGAATTGCAAGAAAAAAATGTTATTACCAAAGACGGTGGTTTTATCGGAATTGGAAAAACAGCAGTTCTTAATAAAGATTTTGACACAAGTGAATTTGAAAAAATTGATATCACCAAAATTACTACTATTCCTGTCATCGGAAAGAAGATTAGTTTTGTAACCAATCATCCAAGTAGCTCTTATAAGGTTGAGGGAGTTGAAACAGTTGAGGGAATTACAATTCTAGATCCAGTTGAATTCTGGAAATCTTCAAAGTATTTGGTAATCGCGGTAAGATAATCAATACATGGTTGAGTTTTAAGGTTGTCCAAGAAAGGCTGTCAGGAGTGGCGGCCTTTCTTATGCGTTAAATTTTGAAGCGAATAAATAAATTCAAAAAGGTTAGAAACATTTCTTTTGCCTGCATCCAATCCAAAAGCAGATGCTAGAACATAACTGTCCAATATTTTAAAATCAACAGACTTACTATCAATTGGTAAATCTGTTTTGAATGTTCATGAGTTTTTGTATTTTAGTATTTAAATTCAGTTTAAATAAAAATAAAGTTCATGAAAGAAGCATACCAAATCAATAAAGTTTACTCAATTATTCTTTTATTGGCCGGATTAATTGGCTTTACTGCTAGATATTTTGAGGTGGGAGATTGGCAATTTACAGCCTTAATTCCTGCCTTTTTTGGCCTTATCCTTTTCTTTTGCACTGCAGGTATTCAAAAAGAAAATGCGGCAATAGGGCATGTTGCAGCACTTGTAACAAGTTTACTAATTGTTATGTCGATAGTAATGCTTTCGAAAGGTATATTCGGAGATGCAGATTGGGGCAGAAAGCAATGGATATTCCTTATTATAATTGTTGGTGGAGTATGGAGTTTGCGCAGTCAAATCTTATACTTTAAAGCCCAACGGAAAAGAAAAGCCGCAAAGAATAAGTCATAAAAAAAGCCCTAACGGGCTTTTTTTATTTATGTTCTTTCATGAAATATTTTCGCTGAAACAAAAGGATAAAAGTGACACCAATTGTTATGTATGAATCGGCAATATTAAAAACCGGACGAAAGAAAATATAATGTTCTCCCCCCCACATAGGCAGCCAATCTGGAAATCTTCCTTCCAACAATGGGAAGTAAAGCATATCCACTACTTTCCCATGCAAAAAAGATGCATAACCACCAGTTTCGGGCATAAAAGTAGAAACCTGATAGTAACTATCATTAAAAATTAATCCATAAAAAGCACTATCGATAATGTTTCCCATTGCTCCCGAAAAAATCAATGCGATAGAAATCACTAAACCCAATGGCGCCTTCTTGGTCGAAATATCGTACAGATACCAACCAATTCCGCAAACGGCAACTATTCTAAAAAGACTCAGAATAATTTTTCCCCATTCGCCTTCCAATTCCATGCCAAAAGCCATTCCATTGTTTTCAATAAAATGGATCAGGAACCAATCTCCGAATACCGAAAATTCTTCCCCAAGCATCATATGTGTTTTAATCCAAATTTTAATAACCTGATCCAAAATCAGAAGTACCACAATAAGTGCTACCGATTTCTTAAATAAAGACATATTTTTTATTTAAACGTTAACTGATAATCTATATTCAGATTTCAAATAAATAAAATCTGATGATAGTAAACAAAAATGATTGGAAGAATAACCTTCCAATCATTAAAAAAATTCTGTAAAAGATCTTATTGTTTGTTTTTAGCCTCTATGCTTAAAGTAGCATGAGGAACAGCACGTAGTCTTTCTTTAGCAATTAAATTACCTGTTTCCCGGCAAATGCCGTAAGTTTTATTTTGAATGCGAATTAAAGCTAATTCCAAATGAGAAATAAACTTCGCTTGGCGTTCAGCTAAACGTCCAGCTTCTTCCTTCGACAATACAGATGCGCCTTCCTCCAATACTTTAAAAGTAGGTGAAGTATCTTCAGTATCATTTCCAGAACTATTCGAGATTACGGCTTTTAAAGTCACGTAATCTTTTTTGGCTTTATCAAGTTTTGCAACAATCAATTCTTTGAATTCCTGCAACTCCTCATCTGTATATCGCTTTTTTTCTGTCATTGTTTCTATTTTTTTTAAAGATAACAAAAAATCGATTATTCACTAACTTTTTCAATCTTAATAAAGCTCTCTACACCCTGCTCAATCTCTACTGCTTTGGCTTCATTTCCTGATAATTTCTTTACTAATTCGATGCTTACAGCCAAAGTTTGACTTCCAATGTATTCTTTATGAGTGAGTATCGCCTCATTAATAGAATCATGCATCATAATTTCAAGTTTAATTTTATCAGTTACTTCAAAATCGCTGTCTTTTCTTAAATTCTGAATTCTATTGATAAACTCACGAGCTATTCCTTCTTTACTTAATTCATCAGTTATGTTTACGTCCATTTCAACAGTCAGTTTTCCTTCATTAGAAACCAACCATCCAGGAATATCTTCAGAAGTAATCTCAACATCTTCTGGAGCTAATACAATATTTTCATCATTCACGACAATTGTATAGCTACCATCCTTCTCGAAAGCAACAATATTTTCCTGATTCATTTTACCAATTTCAGCAGCAATTTGTTTCATTATCTTACCATACTTAGGCCCTAAGGTCTTAAAGTTAGGCTTGATATTTTTAACTAAAACACCTGTTGTATCTGTAATGAATTCCATTTCTTTCACATTAATTTCTGAAAGAACGATGTTTTTGATTGCCTCCAACTGAGGAACCATTGCTTCATCTAGTATTGGAATAATTATCTTCTGAAGAGGTTGACGAACACGAATTTTCACCTTACGACGCAATCCTAATGACATGGAAGAAATCTTCTGAGCCATGTCCATTCTTTCTTCCAATGCAGAATCAATTACTTCAGCATCGTATTTAGGGAAATCAACTAAATGAACCGATTCTTGAGTAAAACGACCAGTAACTGAATTTAAATCTTTAAACAACTGATCCATGTAGAATGGAGCAATTGGTGAAGCCAATACAGAAATAGTCTCTAAACATTGGTAAAGAGTCTGATAAGCAGAAATTTTATCGGTAGAATATTCTCCACCCCAATATCTCTTACGACACAAACGAACGTACCAGTTAGATAGGTTTTCATTCACAAAATCCTGAATTGCACGACCAGCACGAGTAGGTTCATAGGCTTCATAACACTCTTCAACTTCCTTAATTAAGGAATTCAAAAGAGAAAGAATCCAACGATCTATTTCAGGACGATTCTCCATTGGAACATCAGCTTCAGAATAATCAAATCCATCAACATTTGCATACAATTGGAAGAAACTATACGTATTATAAAGTGTTCCAAAGAATTTACGACGAACTTCTTCAACACCACCTAAATCAAATTTCAAATTATCCCAAGGTTGGGCATTTGTAATCATGTACCAACGCAATGGGTCCGAACCATATTTATCAATTGTTTCGAATGGATCCACAGCATTTCCATGACGCTTAGACATCTTATTGCCTTTTGCATCCAACACCAAACCATTTGAAATAATATTTTCGAATGCAACACCATCGAAACACATGGTTGCAATGGCATGTAAGGTAAAGAACCATCCACGAGTTTGATCCACACCTTCGGCAATAAACTGAGCCGGAAACAACTTGTCGAAATTCTCTTTGTTTTCAAAAGGATAATGTTGCTGTGCATATGGCATAGCTCCAGAATCGAACCAAACATCAATCAAATCCAGCTCACGGAACAATTTCTGACCTGTTTCGCTCACCAAAACCAATCCATCAACATATGGGCGGTGCAAGTCGAACTTCTCGTAATTCTCTTTGCTGTTATCACCTTCGATATAATCAGCCAAAATATTTTCAGTCATGAAACCAGCAGCCATCGATTTTTCAATCTCAGCTTTTAATTCAGCAACAGAACCAATACATTTAATTTCAGCACGATCTTCGCTCACCCAAATTGGCAGTGGAGTTCCCCAATAACGAGAACGGGAAAGGTTCCAGTCTTGTAGGTTCTCTAACCATTTTCCGAAACGTCCTTCACCAGTTGATTTCGGTTTCCAGTTAATGGTTTTATTTAACTCGATCATTCGATCGCGAACTTTTGTTGTTTGAATAAACCAAGAATCCAATGGATAGTAAAGAATTGGCTTATCTGTTCTCCAGCAATGAGGATAGTTGTGAACGTGCTTCTCAACTTTAAAAGCAAGGCTGTCTTTTTTCAATGCAACAGCGATATCAATATCTAAAGTTGCATCATTCTCGGTTAAAGTTGGGTCGTACGCATTCTTTACAAAACGACCAGCGTACTCACCGTAAGCCTCAACATTCACAAATTCTTTTACAAACTCTTCGCTTAAATCTTCAATTTTGAAGAATTTACCGGTACGATCAACCATTGGCTGCATTTTACCTTCTTTATCGCGAAGAATTAATGGAGAGATACCAGCTACTTTAGCAACCCTGTCATCATCCGCACCAAAAGTTGGAGCGATATGCACGATACCTGTACCATCTTCTGTAGTAACAAAATCACCCAAAATTACACGGAAAGCATCACCTTCAGGTTTTACCAAAGGCATTAATTGTTCGTAACGAACACCTTCCAAATCTGCTCCTACATGTTCCGAAAGAGTCTTAAAAGTTAAACGCTTATCGCCAACTTCGTATTCGCCCAATTCAAGTCCTTCGTATTTTTTATCAAAGAAATTGTAGAACAAATTTTTAGCCAAAATAACCACACAAGGAATTCCTGTATATGGATTAAAAGTTCGAACACGAACGTATTCAATTTTTGGTCCAACAGCCAAAGCAGTATTCGAAGGAAGTGTCCATGGAGTAGTTGTCCAAGCAATAAAGTAAGCATCACAATCTAATCCTTCATAAATGAATTCACTTTTCGCATCGCGGGCTACTTTAAACATACCTACAGCTGTGGTATCTTTCACATCCTTATAACAGCCAGGCTGATTTAATTCGTGAGTTGATAAACCAGTACCTGCAGCAGGTGAAAATGGCTGAATTGTATATCCTTTGTAAAGCAAATCTTTTTCGAACATTTGCTTTAACAACCACCAAAGTGTTTCAATGTAACGGTTATCGTAAGTAATGTATGGATCATCCATATTTACCCAGTAACCCATCTTAGTTGTTAAATCTTCCCACTCACGGGTATATTTCATAACATTGGTACGACAAGCCTCGTTGTAATCATCAACAGAGATTTTAGTTCCAATATCTTCCTTTGTAATTCCCAATTCTTTCTCAACACCAAGCTCAACAGGTAATCCGTGAGTATCCCATCCTGCTTTACGATTTACTTGAAATCCCTTAAGTGTTTTATATCTGCATACAATATCCTTAAGTGCACGAGCCATAACATGGTGAATACCAGGCATACCATTTGCCGAAGGAGGTCCTTCATAAAAAACAAAAGAAGGATTGCCTTCCCGTGTCTCCAAACTCTTCTCGAATGTATTATTTTCGTTCCAATCTTTTAGAATATCCTTATTGACCTGTGATAGATCAAGATTCTTGTACTCTGGGAATTTAGTGCTCATTTATTGTAAAATTTATCTTGAATTCGCGAATACCTATTAACATTTGTATGGCTCATTATCTGCGTAAACCAGAACCTGATTGACAACTGCTTATTGGCATTTTAACGCCTTAAATTATCTTATTTGTTCTAAAAAGTTTACAAATATAGAAAAAATACAAGAATTGATGGTCATAGTGCTTGCAGAATCAAGGGACTAAGCTCTATTTAATCAGTCAATAAAAGTTGAATTTTCTAGGATCCATGCAGATTGCTTATAATTCGAAATTAATAGAAGAATTTAGCTTTAGAATTAAAAGCTATAAACAAAAAACACCCCAAATGTTGTATCCAACTTTTGGGGTGCTGTTCAATATGCTAGGTGTACCTTTAATAAGTAATAATCTATAGGGACTACACTCCTATTTTATAAATGTAAGCATTCGCGTTATTTTATCAGAAAACTTATATCTTTTATCCAAAAGAAGCAAAAAAGTTATTATTCCACTAGTGATTATACTTTTTATAAAATCAATCTCATCATGATAAAAGAAATCAAAAACAGTAAAACTAACAGTAAAACCAATCAAAAAAATTAATGTAAATAGGATGTTTTCTTTTATTTTGCTCATATCTTAACTTTTAACAGAGTGAGTATCGCTGATTTTAAACTCTTCGTATTGAAAATATAAATCATAATTAGTAATACCATAACAGGTAAATTAAAAAAATAGGTGACAGACACCTGCTTATTTTTTTTAGATTAGCGGCTTCAAGCTATTTGTTATTTTGCTGGTAAAGCGTAAATTCACAAAACAAAATTTGCTTACTACATTTCACTAAATACAAAACAGCATGATAACTATCAAATCAAAATACCTGGGCGATTTACGGACTGAGTGCATTCATTTGCAATCGGGCAATAAAATTTTCACAGATGCACCTACTGATAATCAAGGAAAAGGAGAAGCATTTTCGCCAACCGATTTATTAGCAGCCTCTCTGGGTTCTTGTATTATGACCATTATGGGAATTGTGGCCCGCGATAATAATATTGATATTGTGGGAACCGAATTAAATATCACCAAGATTATGGCGAGCGATCCCAGAAGAGTGGATGAAGTAATTGTTGAGTTCAACTTTCCAAATAAAAAATATACTGCAGAGGAAAAGCAGATTATTGAAAATGTAGCAGGAACCAGCCCGGTACCGTTAAGTGTTCATACTCAAATGACACAAACTATTAAATTAAATTGGCCAAAGTAGCCTTCATTCTCTAATTCATAATCCCAAACATTTTTGGGAATGCTCATTAATTTTCTATTACATGATTTTAGTTACCGGAGGAACGGGTCTTGTTGGCTCGCATTTATTATTTGATCTTCTTTCAAGAGGGAAAAAAGTCCGTGCATTAAAAAGAGAAAATAGCAATGTGGATTTGGTTCGCACTACTTTTTCTTACTACTCTAAAAATGCCAACGAGCTTTTTAAATCCATTGAATGGTTTGATGGAGATATTCTAGATCCTTTCTCATTAGAAGATGCACTTGAAGGCATTGAAGATGTGTACCATTGTGCTGCGCTCGTTTCTTTTCGGAAGGAAGATCGCCACAATATGCTGGATACAAATGTAGAAGGAACCCGCAATTTGATAAATGCCTGTCTGGATGCAAACATTCGAAAATTTTGCATGGTAAGTTCAATAGCAGCTTTAGGTTCGCCAGAAGAAGGAGAAAACACTGTAACCGAGAAAACACCTTGGAGCCCTGAAGAGAAAAGATCGGCTTATTCAACCAGTAAATTCACATCGGAATTAGAGGTTTGGAGAGGAATAGAAGAAGGATTGAAAGCTGTAATTGTGAATCCATCGGTTATTTTGGGCCCTGGACAATGGGACAAGGGAAGCTCTCTTTTTTTTAGCACCATTGCCAAAGGATTAAAGTACTACACCAAAGGAATTACCGGTTATGTTGACGTGCGTGATGTAAGTCGCAGCATGGTCGACTTAATGGAAAGCGATGTTGAAAATGAGCGTTTTATACTGAATAGTGATAATTGCACTTATGAATTTATTTTCAAAACCATTGCAAAATATTTAGGCATTGATGGACCTCAAAAATATGCCAGCCGAAAATTGACTGAAATTGGATGGAGATTAGCTTATTTTAAAAAAATATTTCTATTTAAACCGGCCGGATTTACAAAAGAAACTGCACGTGCATCTCACAATATAAAATACTACTCAAATCAAAAAATAAAAGAGACTTTGGGTTTTCAGTTCATTCCAATTGAGAAGAGTATTGAGGACACTTTAAAGCACTACCCCAAACAAAAGATACAGGAAAATTAATTTCCTGTATCTTTTGTTTTATTCCATAGAGTATAAAGCGATTAAATCTGATAATGAACTAATTTCTTTTCGTATTTTTTTTCGGATAAAGAAAAAGAGAACAATGACGATTACCACAAACTCTGCAAGAAAGAAAAGAAACCAAAATTGAGATAACCACACATGAAACTCTACAAACAAAAAACCGACACCAAATACATATAGCATAAAAGTAAGATAGGTTGGATATTTGTGGATTTTCATTCTCCAATTGTAATACTTCTTTAAATCTTTTATGAATTTTTCTGATTCGTTAAGTACGTTCAAATTCTTTTTTCTCCGATAACTAAGAATTTCAAATCCAATTCTAATAAACAAAGCACTTAGCATCGTAATTATTCCAATCTCAAATAAAAGGCTCGGTGATTTAAAATAAAAAATATCACTACATGCAACAACTATGAATGTAATTGACAGGATGATAATGTTTAAAACATGGCTATTATTAACTGTACGATCTGCTTTTTTAATCTTCTTCTTTAATTGATCGGGAACATTACGTAAGCTACTCGTATCCTGACGATTGTATATTGATTTTATATCTTTAAAATTATTCATTTTTAAGTCTTTTTAAGATTTTACATTTCTTTACTACTCATACACTTAAACAACTTGCCTTTGTTTCGGTGAATTTTGACTCTTACATTTTCATCAGAAAGGCCTAAGGTTTCGGCTATCTCTTTTTGTGGTATATCCTCCAAAACAAGAGAAATTAAAATTTTTCCCATTTCAGTAAGTTTTCCGATACAAGAGCGTAGCATCTTTAATTTTTCATCTTTCGCCTCATCCTTATCGTCTACAATCTCATCTGGAATATCTGTAGTGTATTTCTCTTGGTGTTTTTTTATTTTTCGAAGATGCATTAAACAAGT
>JBFFMG010000082.1:0-11619 GCA_041554215.1 Labilibaculum sp. | reverse complement strand
GAAGCGGCCAAAAATCTAAAAGTAATCGTTCGTGCTGGTGCAGGATATGATAATATCGATTTGGAAGCTTGTACTGAAAATGGCGTTGTTGCTATGAACACACCTGGACAGAATTCAAATGCTGTTGCCGAATTGGTTTTTGGAATGATGGTATTTATAGCAAGAAACGGTTTTAACGGAACCTCTGGTGTTGAAGTTCGCGGTAAGAAAATCGGTATTCATGCTTATGGCAATGTTGGAAGATATGTTGGTGAAATTGCAAAAGGTTTTGGAATGGAAGTGTATGCTTTCGATCCATTTGTTGCAAAAGAAACAATCGAAGCTGATGGCGTAAAAGTTGTCGATTCGGTTGAGGAATTGTACAGCACTTGCAACTATGTTTCTCTTCATATTCCTGCAAATGATAAAACAAAAAAATCAATCAACTTCGATTTATTGAACAAGATGCCAGAGGGTGGTGTTTTGGTTAATACAGCTCGTAAAGAGGTGATTAACGAAGAAGAGTTGATCAAATTAATGGAGGTGCGTAAAGATTTTGCATACATTTCTGATATCGCTCCTGATTGTAAAGATGAGATTGCTGAGAAATTTCAAGGCAGATTTTTCTTTACTCCAAAGAAAATGGGGGCTCAAACTTCCGAGGCAAATATCAATGCTGGTATTGCCGGAGCAAATCAAATTGTGAACTTCATTAAAAATGGAGACGAAACATTCAAAGTGAATAAGTAATATTTGGAAAACAAGAGGAAAGTCATTTTCTTCTTGTTTTCTACCTTTTATATTTGGATGCAATTTGCATTTAAATAGAATACAACAACAAACACAACAAAAACTATAGAACGCAATGGCTATTTTAAAACCATTTAAGGGCTTGCGCCCACCAAAAGAGATTGCAAAAGACTTGGCTTGTTTGCCATACGATGTAATGAATTCAGAAGAGGCTGCTCAAATGGCAGAAGGTAAGGATGTATCTTTGCTTCATATTACTCGTGCCGAAATCGATTGCCCTGCAGGAACAGACGTTCACTCAGAAGAGGTGTATGAAAAATCTGTATCCAATTTAAAAATGTTCCAGGATAAGGGTTGGTTGGTTCAGGACGAAGTAGCTAAGTTTTACATCTATGCTCAAACCATGGATGGAAGAACTCAGTACGGTATTGTTGCAAATGCTGCTTGTGAGGATTACAAGAATGGTGTAATTAAAAAGCATGAATTAACTCGTCCGGATAAAGAGGAAGATCGTATGATTTTAACTCGTTATACCGAAGCTAATCTTGAGCCAGTATTTTTCTCGTACAAAGCTGTTCCTGAAATTGACACTATTGTTGCCAATATCGTTAAGAACGAAGAAGCTGAGTACGATTTTGTGGCAGAAGACGGATTTGGTCATCATTTTTGGCCAGTAAATAATCCAGAAACCAATATGGAGTTGGAAAAGTTGTTTGCGACTAAAGTTCCTGCTACTTACGTTGCTGATGGTCACCATCGCACTGCCGCTGCTGCTCGTATCGGTGATGAGTTTGCTGCTAAGAATCCAAATCATACAGGTGATGAGGAGTACAATTATTTTATGGCTGTTCATTTTCCAGACAATCAATTAGCAATTATCGATTACAATCGTGTAGCTAAAGATTTGAACGGAATGACTGAAGCTGAATTTTTGGCTAAGTTGGATGAAACATTTGATGTTGAGTGCATGGGCGAAGAAATTTATAAGCCTGCTAAATTGCATGAATTCTCGATGTATTTGGATAGCAAATGGTACAAGCTAAATGCTAAAGAAGGTACTTATGATGATAAGGATCCGATTGGTGTGTTAGATGTAACTATTTTGTCAAGTCATGTATTAGATAACTTATTAGGTGTTGAAGATCTTCGTACCACAACTCGTGTTGAGTTCGTAGGAGGTATTCGTGGCTTAGGAGAGTTGAAAAAACGTGTGGATAGTGGTAATATGAAAGTTGCTTTTGCATTGTATGCAGTTTCTATGCAACAATTAATCGATATCGCAGATACTGGAAATATCATGCCTCCAAAAACAACTTGGTTCGAGCCTAAACTTCGTTCAGGTTTGTTAATTCATAAGTTGGATTAAGCTTAATCGCAATAGAAAATTTAAAAGGGTGCCATTAGGCATCCTTTTTTTGTGCGAAACCGTACATGAGAACGTGCTTAATCGAACAGATTAATTGATGAGAAGATTTTGTTAATTGCCAGTTTGTAAGTGTTTTATATATAGTGGCATATGGATTGATACACTATGTCGTAAATGTAATTCCCTTGCTATGATTCAGAATTTTTTTAAGGTCGCCTTTCGAAATATGAGAAAATACAAGGGCTATTCCTTTATAAATATTGTTGGTTTAGCCGTTGGCTTAGCTTGTGTGTTTCTAATTTATCTGTTTGTACAGGATGAATTGAGTTACGATAAGTTTTATCCTAAATCGAATGACATTTATCGGGTAGCAACTAAAATAAAAATGGGGGAACGAAAAATGGATGGCAATACCATTTGTGCACCTTTTTCACCAAATGCAGTTGCCGATTTTCCTGAAGTGAAATATGCTGTAAGAATTAATTTTTGGAACAACGTATTGTTTAGGTTTGAAGATAAACAATTTGTTGAGGATAAATTTCTTCGTACTGATTCTACTTTTTTCGAAGTGTTTTCCCGCCCTTTTGTATATGGTGATTCAAAAACGGCTTTAAAGGGGAAGAATAATATTGTATTGACTCAGAGTACTTCTCGAAAATATTTTGGTGATTTAAATCCTGTTGGAAACATATTGACTCGCGATAAAGATGATCTCTACACTATAAGTGGAGTAGTTGAGGATGTGCCGGAAAATTCTCATTTTCATTACGATTTAGTTGCTCTGGCAAATATAAGTGCTGAGGAGGAAGCTAATTGGTTTAGTGACCACATGCAGGCTTATTTTTTATTGGAGCCAGGTTCCAATTATAAAGAACTGGAAGCTAAATTTAGAGATTTTACTATCAGACATATGGGACCTAAGCTAATAGAGGTTTTAGGGATTGATATTAAAGAATGGGAAAAAAACGGCAATGAATTCAAATATTACTTGGAGCCATTGGAATCAATTTATTTAAAAACTACTACAGAAAATCAGATTGAGCCAGTAAGTGACATCAAATACATTTATATATTTTCGGCCATCGCATTTTTCATATTATTACTGGCTTGTGTAAATTTCTTAAATCTTACTACAGCGAGATCATATACCCGAGCTCGTGAAGTTGGAGTGAGAAAGGTATTTGGTAGTAGTAGATCTATGCTCATGATTCAATTTTATGCCGAAACTTTCTTAATGGCATTGTTGGCTGCTATTATTTCTTTCTTTTTGGTCGAATTGATGTTGCCTTATTTTAATGAGATAGCCAGAAAAAATCTGATGTCATCGCTATTGTGGAAAGGAGAATATTTTTTATTTATGGGAGGAGTGATTGCATTTGTTGTGATATTCGCTGGAAGTTATACAGCAATTTCTTTATCGGGTTTTAGAGTATTTAGCGTATTGAAAGGTGAGGTTCAAAAAGGACGACTTGGGAAACGTATTAGAGCAGGTCTTGTAATTTTTCAATTTGCGGTGGCCATTGGCATTTTAATATCTGCATTTGTAATTAAAGAGCAGGTTAATTTCATGCAGGAAAAAAAACTAGGATTTGATAAGGATCGTGTTTTAGTGGTTGATAGAGCATATGCTTTAGAAAATAAGGAGAAAATATCTATTAAGGAGAAGTTAAAAAAGTATTCTGGAATTGAAAACGTTTCATTTTCAGGCATGGTTCCTGGTCGGGGAACAAATGGCTGGTCGATGTATAAGGAAGGTGCCAGTAATGAGGACATGATCAATTTTCGTTTGATGCATGTCGATGAAAATTTTATTGACCTGTTAGGATTGAATATGATTGATGGCAGAAAATTCGATGCTGATCGATTGTCAGATACCTCTGTATTTGTAGCAAACGAGGCGGCGATTGCGGCATTGGGATACGGCGATAATCCGGTGGGGAGGAGTATTTATAAGCCTAGTTTTAATCAAAATGGACGGGAGGCTTTGGAGATTATTGGTGTTGTTGAAAATTTTCATTTTGAATCGATGCGCGATGAAATACTGCCTATGTTATTAGTGTCAAATCATAATCATTTCAAAAGATATATGTTAGTGAAATTGAAGCCAGACAATGTGATGGATGGAGTAAAGATCGTGAATAAATATTGGATGAAAATGACAACCGGACAACCATTCGAGTATTTCTTTTTAGACAATGATTTTAATAATCTGTTTAAAGGAGAACAACGGGTTGCAAATATACTGAGTTCATTTACTGTTTTGGCATTTTTTATTGCACTACTCGGCTTGCTGGGATTGGTCTCTTTTGAAATGCAATTGAGGGTTAAAGAGATTGGAATTCGTAAGGTTTTAGGTAGTTCTGAACTTAGTTTAATGGTAATATTGAGTCGAAAACTATGTTTGAATGTACTAGTTGCAAATATTGTTGCCTGGCCATTAACTTATTTTGTAATGCAGCGTTGGTTGTCAAACTTTATCTATCGAATCGAGTTTCCGTGGTATTATTTCCTTTTGGCTTTATTGATGTCGATTATTTTAGCTGTTGCTACGGTTAGTGGACATTCGTTAAAGATTGCTAGAGCAAATCCGATAGAGTCGTTAAAATACGAATAGAATTTTAAAATACATGCTTGGATAGCTCTTGTTGGAAACAATGAGAGCTATTTTTATGGAGCAACTGAACTTTTAACCGTTTGGTTAAAAAAAAGTGGATTTTTTTTGCAGATAAAATTAAATGCAATACATTTGCATTAACCAAACGATTAATCCGGATGGTTAATTTTTTAAATGGATATTAACCAATTGGTTAAAAAAAGAAATGGAAAAGAAATCAGTCGAAACTCAAGAGAGTATTCTTATTGCTGCGCGAGTAATTTTTGCACAAAAGGGATTAGCAGGAGCTAGAATGCAGGAAATTGCAGATAGCGCAGGAATAAATAAGGCATTGTTGCACTATTATTATCGCAGTAAAGAAAAATTGTTTGAGCATGTTTTCGAGGAAGCATTTAAAAAGATTGTTAGACCACTTGCAGCCTTTTTATCTGATAATTCAGAATTGTTTCAAAAGATCAGGAATATTTGCAGACTCTATCATGAAGTGTTAATAGAATATCCCTTCATTCCCAATTTTGTAATAAACGAAATAAATTCAGACCCTACAAGAATACTTAAATTGTTAGATGTTGACGGCATTTTAGAAGGAAAAGAAAACACAGCATTACAGATTCATGAAGCTGTGAAATCGGGAATTATAAGACCTATTGATCCAAGAGAATTAATTCTCAATATCATCAGTTTGTCTATTTTTCCGTTTGCAAGCCGACCAGTAATAAAAGAAATTTTATATAAAAATGAGGATATAAATGAGGTTTATAAAGACAGAGCCGATCGTGTTTCTGATTTTATCATTCAATCAATTAAAATTTAACGTAATGAGTTTAGCCTTGATGAAAAAGACTTGGATTTTACTGTTTGTATTCTTTGCTGTGAATCTAAATAGCTATGGACAGAAAACTGTTCTAAGCTTGAATCAAATTCAAGCTGAAGTACAAAAAAATTATCCTTTAGTAAAAGGGAAAGAGCTTTTACGCGTGCATTCAGAATTGAGTATCGAGAATATCAAAATTGCATATTTGCCAAAGTTGTATGCAAATGGAAAAATGAGTTATCAATCGGATGTTACAAGTAGCCCATTAGCTGGGCCAAGTTCTTTTGGAGCGCCTAAAGATCAATATTCTGTGAATTTAGATGTTGAACAGTTGATTTACAATGGTGGTAGAACAAAATCTCAATTGAATTTGAATAAGCTGTCAACAGAAGTTGATGTTCAAGATCTGGAAGTGAAAATGTTTGCCTTACGCGAAAGGGTAAATGAAACTTTCTTTAGTATTCTTCTTTTAAGGCAGAGTAGAATGGTATTAGACGAGAAAAAGAAAAGCATTAATGCCAGTTTGAAACAAGTTAAATCAGCAGTAAATAGTGGGGTGATGGCAATTGCGAATTCAAAAGTTCTTGAGGCTGAAATTTTGTTGATCAACCAACAGGTTAAAGAGCTCGAATTTGCAGAAAAAACAGCTTTTGAAACCTTAGCCGAATTAATGAATAGAAGCTTAGATTTTGAATTGGAAACAGTAGATCTTGATATAAATCAAAAAGATTTATTAGTTGAGGATGTGCAACTGGAAAAAAGACCGGAATATCAGTTGTATGCCGGACAAAAAGACGTGCTTTCTGAAAGAATTGAATTAGAAAAAAAAGAAAGATTGCCTGTAATTACAGGTTTTGGACAGCTCGGTTACGGACAACCAGGTTACAATCAATTAAACGATGCTTTTGATTCTTATTACATGATTGGAGCGAAAGTGAGTTGGAATATTTTCGATTGGAAAGCCGGCAAAAGAAATCAGCGAAGATTTGATATTCAAAAAGAGCTGGTTGAGACGCAGGAGTTGAGTTTTCAAAGAAATCAGAACGTTGAACTTAGAAAAGAATACAATAATATCTCAAAATTTGAAATTTTATTGATTCAGGATGATGCTATTGTGGAACTTCAGGAAGATGTTACTAGGAGTTCTTCTTCGAAGCTGGATAACGGAATTATTACTTCAAGTGATTATTTGGAAGATTTGAATAAAGAAATCCAAGCCAAATTAAATCGGGAATATCATCAAATTCAATTGAATCAGTCAATTGCAGAATACAATCGAATAATCGGAAAAACAGCATTAAATTAAACATACAGATGAAAATAGCTCAATTATTTATAGGATTTGCACTTGTAGCGCTAGCGGGTGCTTGTAGTACAGGAGACGAAAAATCGGATGCTTACGGGAATTTTGAAGCGGTAGATTATATAATTTCTGCAGAAAATTCGGGTAAGATAATGGCTTTGGATCTTGAAGAAGGAGATGTGTTCTCAAAAGCAAGTTTGGTTGGATTTATTGATACAACACAACTGTTTTTAAAAAAAGAACAATTGCGTGCTCAACGAAAATCAATTGCAGCAGGAATTCAGAATATTTTGTCGAGAATTGAAGTGTATAAACAGCAAAAATTAATTCTTAAAAAGGATAAAGAACGTATTGATAAAATGTTTGCCGATGGTGCAGTATCCATAAAAGAAGTAGATGATATAACAGGAAATATACAAGTTGTTGATAAGCAAATTAGATCTGTACAATCCGAAAATGCTAAAGTTTTAGGGAATATCGAAAATATCGACAGACAGATAGAATCATTAGAAGATTTGATTGCTAAAAGCAAGATTTTTGTCCCCAAAACAGCTACAGTTTTGGAAAAATATCGCGAACCTTTTGAAATAGTTAACAATGGAACGCCACTATTTAAACTTGCTGATTTAAGTTTTCTGGAATTAAGAGTTTATGTTGGAGGGAACCAACTTCCAAATGTGAAATTAGGTCAACAAGTGAAGGTGATTATCGATAAAACGGCAGATGAGAATGAAACTTTAGTGGGACAAGTATCCTGGATTTCTTCTCAATCGGAATTTACACCTAAAATTATTCAAACGAAAGAGGAGAGAGTGAAATTGGTGTATGCCGTAAAGGTAAGAGTTGCTAACGATGGTCGTCTAAAAATAGGAATGCCAGGTGAAATTAGATTCTAGCAGATTATGGATGCAAACATACACATAGATAAGCTGTCCAAAAATTATGGAACGGTACAGGCTCTCAAAAATATCAATTTAGATATTCAATCCGGCGAGTTGTTTGGCTTAATTGGTCCAGATGGTGCAGGGAAAACGACTTTGTTTCGACTGCTGGCAACTTTGTTGATACCCAATGAAGGTGCCGCAAAACTGTGTGAACTTGACAGTGTTACGGATTACAAGAAGATTAGGAATTTTTTAGGGTATATGCCGGGGAAATTTTCACTTTATCAGGATTTGAGTGTGATTGAAAACTTGGAGTTCTTTGCAACGGTTTTCAATACTCGAATCGAGGATAATATGGATATGATACGAGACATTTGGGTGCAAATTGCACCTTTTAAAGATCGTTTGGCTGGGAAACTTTCGGGTGGGATGAAGCAGAAATTGGCTCTTTGCTGTGCACTAATCCATCAACCTAAAATTTTATTGTTGGACGAGCCTACCACAGGTGTTGATTCTGTATCGAGAAGTGAATTTTGGCAAATGCTAAAAGGTTTAAAAAACAGAAGAATTACAATTGTAGTCGCAACTCCATATATGGATGAGGCCAACATGTGTGAACGTGTTGCTTTAATTCAGGAGGGTGAGATATTACAAGTTAATACTCCTGCCGAAATTGTTGAACAGTTTGAGAAAGATCTGTATGCAGTTAAAAGCGATGATAATTATCAGACACTTCTCGATTTAAGAGGTTTTAAATCGACTAATTCAGTGTTTTTGTTCGGACAAAGTTTGCATTACACCGATCTACGGAAAGAGGTTTCGATAGAAGAGATAAAGAATTATCTTGAAAATAAAGGAAGATCTAAAGTGGTAATTGAAAAAATAAAACCGGTAATCGAAGATTGTTTTATGGCATTAAGCAAAAAAACTGAAGCGCATGAATGAGAAGGAGAAAGTGATCATTGTTAAAAACATGTACAAGAAATTCGGCGCTTTTACAGCTAATGATGATTTGTCGTTCGAAGTATCGAAAGGTGAAATTTTTGGATTTCTGGGAGCTAATGGAGCTGGTAAAACAACAGCAATAAAAATACTTTGTGGATTGTCTTATCCAAGTTCAGGCGAAATATCAGTGGCTGGATTCGATGTTTATACGCAAAGGGAATTGGTGAAAAGAAATATTGGTTATATGAGCCAGAAATTTTCTTTGTATGAGGATTTAACTGTGTTCGAGAATATCCGATTCTATGGTGGAATTTACGGTCTGTCGAAAGCTGAAATTCATTCTAAAGCCGATGAGTTGCTTGATAAGCTTGATTTGCAACACGCTAAAGATAAAAGGATTGTCGCATTACCTTTAGGGTGGAAACAGAAATTGGCTTTTTCAGTTGCCATTTTTCATGATCCGGAAATTGTATTTCTGGATGAACCAACCGGAGGTGTCGATCCTGTGACCAGAAGACAATTTTGGGATTTAATTTACGATGCTGCACGAGTAGGAATTACGGTTTTTGTTACAACTCATTATATGGATGAGGCGGAGTATTGCGACCGTGTTTCAATTATGGTTGATGGAAAAATTGAGGCTCTCGATACACCCGAAATGTTGAAAAAACAATTTAATGTTTCGGATATGGATCAGGTATTTTTGAGTTTGGCAAGGCATGCAACTAATATTGAGTAATACTGATTCTTTAAAGAGATTAACGCTTAGTAAACACCGTTTCTACTGGCTATTCATTAAAAGATCGGCATGATACCAGCTAATAATTTTATGGTATAAGATTAAAAACTAAAATAGATGAATCGATTTATCGGATTTTTAAAAAAAGAGTTCTATCATATTTTTAGAGATAAGCGTTCCATGCTGATTCTTTTTGGGATGCCTATTATTCAAATTTTGCTTTTCGGTTATGTAATTAGCACCGATTTGAAGGATGTGAAAATGGCAATTTTGGATCATTCGAAAGATGAGTATTCTGCAGAAATTATCAATAAAATAACTTCTTCGGGTTACTTTTCTCTAACAGAAAATCTTAAATCTTTGGAAGAGGCTGATGCCGTTTTCCGTAAAGGAAATGTGAAACTAATTTTAGTTTTTGAGCCTGATTTTGGGAAGAATTTAATTAAAAGTTCGAAGGGAAACATCCAAATTTTAACGGATGCATCGGATCCGAATATGGCTAATTTGGAGGTGAATTATTTGCAGGGAATTCTTCAGAATTACAATGTTGAAATTAATAGTGGAAAGATAAAACCATTTTCAATTCAAGCAAATACTCGAATGTATTTTAATTCGAATCTGGAAAGTGTTTTCATGTTTATTCCTGGAATTATGGCCACAATCTTAATGCTGGTTTCAGCCATGATGACTTCAATTTCCATAGCCAGAGAAAAGGAATTAGGAACTATGGAAATATTATTGGTATCGCCTTTAAATCCGCTGCAAATTATTTTGGGTAAAGTAACTCCTTATTTAGGCTTGTCTTTCATTAATGCATTAGTAATTGTTGGAATGGGATATTTTATATTTGGAGTTCCGATTCTTGGTAGTTTTGCATTACTAATGGCAGAGTGTATTCTTTTTATCTTTTTGGCTTTGTCCCTAGGTATTTATATATCAACAGTTGCTAAAAATCAACAAGTGGCTATGATGCTTTCTATGTTTGGTTTAATGCTACCTACTATTATCTTATCAGGATTTCTTTTTCCAATTCGAAACATGCCAATTCCACTGCAAGTAATAAGTAACCTTATTCCGCCAAAATGGTTTATTGTGATTTTGAAAAACATCATGTTGAAAGGCGTAGGAATTGAATATGTGTGGAAGGAAACACTGATTTTGGTTGCTATGACGATAGGTTTTATAGGACTAAGCTTAAAAAAGTTTAAAACAAGGTTGGAGTAATATCGAAAGAAAGAGTTATGCGAGTATTAAAATATTTATTACAAAAAGAGTTTTTACAGATTTTTCGTAACAAAGGGATGTTACCAATCATATTTGTTATGCCAATAATACAGCTTTGCGTTCTGTCTTTTGCGGCCACTTATGATATGAAAAATACCAACCTGTTCGTTGTAGATAAGGATCTCTCAAGTCATTCCCGAGAGTTGATTTCTAAATTTAATGGATCTCCGTTTTTCACGGTTAAAGAAATTGGATTTTCAGTAGAGGAGGCTGAAAAAGAGGTGTTCAAAAATAATATAGATGCAATTCTTGTTTTTAATCAGGATTTTGGAAAATTAGTCGATTTAAAAACTCCAGCATCAGTTCAGGTTTTGGTGAATGCCATAAATGCAAGTGAAGCAGGTTTGTACAATGCATACATATCTTCAGTGATACAGGATTACAACGAGGATCTCAAATTGAAACAAAAAGATGTAAAGGGGAATGCCTTTAATATTGTTCAAACGACTTATTCCCATCAATTTAATCCTGAAATGAAGTACATACCCTACATGCTGCCTGGAATTCTGGTGTTGTTGGTTACTGTTGTTGCTTTGTTTTTGTCTGCAATGAATGTAGTTCGGGAAAAAGAGATTGGTACCATTGAGCAAATTAATGTGACCCCTATAAGAAAGTCTCAGTTTTTGATGGCTAAATTAATTCCATTTCTTGTGATTGGATTTTTTGAATTGGGTGCCGGCCTTTTAATTGCTGCATTTTTATTTAAGATTCCATTTTTAGGTTCCGTTTGGTTAATTTATTTGGTTGCATTTGTATATTTGTTTGTTATTTTAGGTTTTGGTTTATTGATATCCACTCAAACAGATACACAGCAACAGGCAATGTTCATAGCATGGTTTTTCATGGTGATTTTCTTGCTGATGAGTGGGCTGTTTACACCAATTGAAAGTATGCCTGAATGGGGACAAAAGCTAAATATATTGAATCCAATTGCTTATTTT
>JBFFMG010000081.1:0-11766 GCA_041554215.1 Labilibaculum sp. | reverse complement strand
TTATGCAATGCGGGGTTCTGCGGTATTTCAACTGCAGAACCCCGCATTAATATTGATAGTGAGTTTATTGTGTTCTGGTGTAGGAAAGGGAAAATTGAATGCATGAATTGACTCATTGCGGTTTTCTACAGAAAAGTAAGTGGTAAGTTTAAGGATTTAATCCGCTATCGGGTATGACTCCTTAATTTAACTATCGCGTATTCAGTGAAAAATTGCAAATATCATCTTAAGAGATTTGATATATTTGTGTTTTTAAATAATGTTTTAACAATTTAGTAATCGATTAATTATTGAGTTGTTTTTTAAGTGTAATATCAAAAAAGAATCAATAATAATGCAAACAAATAAACTGTGTGTTCAAAATATATTACCTCTTACCTGCGCCCGTATAGGAGCTTGCTGCCATGGCAACCAAGTTTTGCTTAATCCATGGGAGTTGGTGTGTTTGGCCAGAGAGAAAAAAATTACACCAAGGGAATTTCGGGATCTTTATTGTGAGTTTGGCGGTATTCGTTTGCACTTTAATGGAACAGCAAGATTGGGAGAAAAGCGTGCCTGCTCTCAATATGTCGATAATTTTGGATGCAGTGTTCACCAAGGACGCCCATTGGCTTGTCGATTATATCCACTGGGTCGCCAGATACAAAATAATGAAGTTCATTATATGTTTCAGGGAGATAAATTTCCTTGTCTGGAAAAATGTCCTGAAGTACTCAATTTACCTCAAATGAGTGTTGGGGAATATCTTAATGGACAGGTAACGGATCAATTTGAAAAGGCTCAGGATCAGTATTTAGAAATAATGCAAAATATAGCTGATATTGCATTTGAACTGCTTCTTGATACTGGTCTGGCTGAATCCGGCGATAAGGAAACATTGCCGCTATGGAGAAAAATGGGCAATGAGCTTCCGGAAGTATTAGCAGAAAGAATAGGACAGGAGTGGATTGATTGTTTGATGATTCCTGAAATTTCTGATGAGGATCCGATTGCATTTACTCAAAAACACAATGATTTACTTCAGTCAAAAGCGCAGAAACAATTTGGAGCCTTGCAAACAAATAAGGAATTACATGAAGCTTCTGTTCTAATAATGGGCGTTGCATTGCATTTTGCCCGTGGTATAGGTGCTGATCCAAAGATTCTTGCCGAACATTGGATCGGCATTGCAAAGAATTACGGCGCTCAGGAATAGTGTTTGTGTGCTAGTCTATATCTCTTGCTTTTAGGTAATTAATGAAATGAGATTGATTGAAGGAGTAAAAATGATTTTAAAGCAAAATAGTAGAATGTTTTAATATCAGTTACTTTTAAGCAACTGATAGCAGGATTTTTTTAATTAGGCTTTAGCCACATAGAATAAATACATTACTTTTAAAGTAATATGGAATTTAGTAGCATCTCAACCGCAATAACAAGCATGATAAATCAAATCAAATTCAGACTGGATCTTAATACCTCTTGTCTGCTTATATTAATTCTAATGACCTCTTGCACAGAAAAGAAAAGGAGTATTGTAGAAACAAATTTTTGCTCTAGAATTCATAGAAATAATAGTGTAAGCCTTTCGAAAGAATTGGAAGATATTGACTCTTTAATGAATACTAAAACAGGTATTTATGTGCTCGAAGATGGAAGTGGTTCGTTGGTGGCCAGAGCATGGTTAAGTGAATATGCCGAAAAGACGATTGATATTCAATACTTTATTTTCTCAACCGATAATGTTGGCCTTATCGCTTGTGATTATTTAATAAGAGCAGCTGATCGAGGTGTTAAAATTAGAATTATTGTTGATGATATTATGCTTGATGCAGATATTCAGGATCTATTAATTTTTGCATCTCATGACAACATTACTCTTAAAATATATAACCCCGGTGTTAATTTAGGGAAGAATATCTTTAATAAAATAGAGAAATTTAGAACTGATTTTAGATCCGCTAATCAGCGAATGCATAACAAAACCTTAATAGTCGATGGCAAAGTAGTAATCACGGGTGGACGAAATATTGCCGACGAATATTTTGACTATGATCATGAATATAATTTTAGGGACAGAGATATTCTGTTGTTAGGTAAGGAGACAGAAAAAGTAAACAATTCTTTTGATGAATTTTGGAATAGCCCTTTAAGTGAGAATGTTGAAAGTATAATTGAAGATGAAACTCTGGATCTTAATTCGGAAAGCAGATTTGATAAGCTTCATGAGTATGCATGTAATCCGGATAATTTTTGGCCACAAGTAAGAACAAGAATTGAGAATTTGCCTGCAACTTTTACCGCGATTAAAAATTCCGGAGAATTGATTTGGGTTGATGAGGTTCATTTTATTTCTGATATTCCGGGAAAAAATGATGGGACAAATGGATTAGGTGGTGGCGGTGTAACAACTAGTGTGTTACTAGATTTGGTGAAAAAAGCCAAAAGATCCATAGATATTCAATCACCCTATTTAATTACCACAGAATTAAGTCAAAATTTATTTCGGGAAGCTGTTGAACGAGGTGTGAGAGTTAGAATACTTACCAATAGTTTGGCATCAACCGACAATGTAGAAGCATTTAGTAGTTACCAAACAGATCGAAAAAAACTATTGGAAACGGGAGTTAAAATTTATGAGTTTCGACCTGATGCTGCAGAGCGCACCAAAATAATGACAGGGGAACTGCAGGAAAAGTTAGACCATAAACCGATATTCGGGCTCCATGCAAAATCGATGCTTATTGATGAAGAAATAACCGTTATCGGAACATTTAATTTGGATCCGAGAAGTGCAAATCTAAATACTGAATGTATCGTTGTTGTTCATTCTGATGAAATCACTAAATCTGTCTTAAAGGGGATGGAAGAGGAATTTAAACCTGGTAATTCATGGGAAACAACATCAGATTACAATCCTGACAAGGAAGTAAATAAGTACAAGCGTTTAAAAACGTGGACGAGAAAAATTCTTCCAAAAGAAATTTTATAGCGTTTCTAAACGCTATTGCAAACATTGGTAAAATTCATTTTTGTATTTTTAATCAATCAATAAAAGTGAATTCGTAAAATTGAGATCATGTATCCATATCACAATAAAATAAAACAACGAATTAAAAACAACGAATTGGAGCGTTATGAATACGTGGAGAAATACAAAAATATTTCTCCATGTTTACTACTTCACTTTTCTACAGAGCCCAAAATCAGACCCATTCGTGAGCATCGCTTTAAAGAATACGAAGAGATTTTTAATAAATTTTAAACGAGAAATAAAACGATTCACTCTTTGCTAAATAATTGTAAGCCTTTCATTTAGATTTATTGCGATACATTCCATAAATTTAGGGATGCTCTCAAATAATAAAAAGATAAAATTAATAGTTCAGAGAAGAATCGTATTTTTTTCAGTGGTCATTTTTATTGCCAAAATTGGAGCCTACTACTTAACCAATTCAGTTGGGATTTTAACCGATGCTTTAGAAAGTACAGTAAATGTGACTACAGGTTTTATTAGTCTTTATAGCATTAGTGTAGCGCTGAAACCACGAGATAAAGATCATCCGTTTGGTCACGGTAAAATAGAATCGATATCGGCCTCCATCGAAGGAATTTTGATTGTGTTGGCCGGTTTGGTTATTATTTTCGAAGCAGTAAAACGTTTGTTTAATCCGCGTGAAATAGAACAACTGGACATTGGAATTCTGATCGTAGCTGTGGCAGGTTTGCTAAATTATATTTTGGGTTACTTTAGCATTAAAACCGGAGAAAAGCACAACTCAATTGCTTTGGTTGCTGGGGGAAAACATTTACAATCGGATACATACTCGACCATAGGTTTGGTAGTTGGTTTAGGTTTTCTGTGGCTAACAAAAGCAGCTTGGCTCGATAGTGCAATTGCCATGTTGTTCGGTTCAATTATTATTTACACTGGTTATAAAATCCTAAAAGAAACGACATCAAATTTAATGGATGAAGCTGATTTTAAGTTGTTGAGTGACATGACCAAAATTCTGTGGGAAAACAGAAATAAAAACTGGATTGATGTTAGTAATTTGAAATTACTGAAATATGGAGATTCCTATCATATCGACTGCGACCTGACATTACCCTGGTACATGAATATTGCCGATGCTCATAAAGAGAGTGATGCTGTGATGAATAAAATCTCAGAGTGTTTTTCATATCCGATTGATTTTACAATACATACGGATGCCTGCTACAACGAGTTGTGTAAGAATTGTTCAATATCTGATTGCGAATTTCGGACTCGTAAATTCGAGAAAGAAATAATTTGGACGATTGAAAGTGAGATAAAAACAGCTGTAAGATAAATATCTAAGAATGGAATTGTATTCATTAAATATTACTTTGTACTATCAGGGATTTATGTAAGCTAGTGGGAAATGTGGTGATGATTGTGTCCTGTAGCTGTTTCTTATGCTGATTCACCTGATGGGCCGTGGACTCCTTACAATAAAATCGTAATTCCCAATGGAGATGAAGGAGAGTGGGATCAATACTCGAATCACGATCCTTATCCATTGGTAAATAAAGGGAAAATATATTTGTATTATAAATCGGATTCAAACGGGAAACCAAATTTGGTTCGTATGTAAGGTATAGCTGTTGCTGATAATCCATTGGAATCGTTTGAGAAAGATCCTTTAAACCCGATTATCAATTCGGGACATGAAACGACTCTTTTTCCATTTAAAAGCGGAATTGCTGCATTGGTGATTCGTGATGGTAACGAGCATAATACCGTTCAGTATGCCGAAGACGGAATTAACTTTAATATTGCATCAATTACGTATTTAATGCCAAATGCGGGTGGTTCATATATTCCTGATGCATTTCACTGATACCAAAGATGGTCGCGGAATAATCTGGGGAATTTCACATTTTACAAACGTTACATCATGGGCAACCAATCATGCTGTTTTAACACGGTTCGATTGTGATTTGAGTCAGGATATTAACAATCCTGCAATGAAGCAGTCAAATACTTATTACAAGCCAGATTTTTACTACACACATGGTTTAAATGGCAATCAACGCAAGCGAATCGAAGAAACGAATTAGAAAATGAATAAATAGATTTTTTCAGCTGAAATATAATTTAGTTTCAGACTAAGCAAGCATAATAGTCAAAAGTCCACATCAGTGGCCTTTTTTTGCATTTCAATTTCTACTACAAATAAGATGCGAAAGGAAATATCATTGGATAAATGGACATTTTTAATGTGAAATTATTGTTTTAAGGAAGAGAGTATAATTGATTTGTTGGTAATTTATTTATAGTGAGTCTATTTATAATCTTTCATGAGAGATAGTTTAAATAATTACTTTTATGAAAATATAAGAATGATGAGTTAATGCAGAATAAACATTTTATGAAAAACGTCCTTTTAATTCTTTTAACCTGCCTAATTTACTTTAACGGATTTGGTCAAATCTCCTTCGAAGAAGGGTATTACATAAATAATCAAGGCAAGCAAATTAATTGTTTGATTAAAAATATAGATTGGTATAACAATCCTTCGAAGTTTGAATGCAAGGATAGTGAAATAGATGAATTTAAAATATTAGGAATTGATTCAGTTCAGGAATTTGGAATCACAAATAAGTCAAAATATGTTCGCTCTTCGGTGAGAATGGACAAATCCTCCGTTAATATTAATGAGTTGAGTAAAATAAGAGGTGCGATATGGGAGGACGAAGTTTTGTTTTTAAAGATTTTGGTAGAAGGAGAAGCATCCTTGTATTTGTATCAAGAAAGGGATTTATCCCGGTTTTTCTATAAAATTAATAACGGTGGTGTAGAGCAATTAGTTTATAAAATCTATAAAACTAAGGATAATAAAATAGGTGAAAATAATAGTTTTAAACAGCAATTATATAATTATGTTAGAAGTGAATTGCACACAATGTCTGATCTTAAAAAACTTGATTATTCCCGTAATGACTTAATAAGGTATTTTAAAAAATATAATGTCGATAAGGGGAGTGTATTTGTGAATTACGATAAAGATAGGGATCGAAATTCGTTTCATCTTACTATTAGACCTGGGATTGTTTATTCAAATTCAAAATTGGATATAAATGATATGTATTTAGGCAATGTTTCTTTTAACAATGTGCTATCATGTAGGTTTGGTGCAGAGCTTGAGTTTAATCTTGGTTTTAATGGAGGTAAATGGGCTGTATTTGCAGAACCCACTTTTCAATATACCAAGGCTTCAGAATCTAAAGAATTATCAAAAATAGTGACTGCCGATTTGGACTATAAATCAATTGAATTACCAATTGGATTGAGACACTATTTTTTTTTAAATGACAAGTCGAAACTGTTTGTGAATGGTTCTTTAATTATAGATTTTGAATTTGATTCAAAAATTGAGTTTAATCGCTATCCTGACTTGGAAATTACGACACGGAATAATTTAGCTGTTGGCTTCGGCTACAAGTACTTGGATAAATATAGTGTTGAGCTAAGATATGGTACAAAACGAGAGTTGTTGAGCGATTACATGGAAAATAAATTGAAATATGAGAGTATTTCTATTATTCTGGGTATCTCGATATTTTAGGACGAGACACAATAAGAATTAGAAAGACCACTTCATATTTTGAAGTGGCCTTTTTTTGCATTTCAATTTCTATTTGAACGCTTATTCTGGAAATTTATAAAATATTTTGTTCACCATTTTCCAACCATTAGGAAATTTGTATAGAGAAATATAGTCGACGTAAGTTAATTTTTCGCCTACATAAAATTGAATTTTAGCCACTGCAGCAGTACCGGTAACATCAATCGATTCGAACATTACGCTAACCATTTTATCGCCAGTACGGGGAAATTTACCTTCTTCTTTCTTTTTTATTGTACTTTCTTTCCATTTCTCAATAGGAAGAGCCCACATGGCATTTTCTTCTCCAATGCCTAACAGATTAAAATCTGGATGAATACCAGAATCAATTTTAGCCAAATCTCCTTCATTTTGCAATCCATCCACATAAGCGGTTTGAATCACTTTTTTAATTTCCTCTTTGTCCTTTGTTACATCTTGAGCAAAAGCTTGAGTGCACATAGCAATTGTCGCAAATACTAGAATAATTCGTTTCATTTTCGCTTTTTTAAGGATTAATAAGTGTTGAAATTTAAATACTTATAGGTGTTGCGCCGACTTGTCTCGATTTTAAATTCGACTTTATAAGTACCATTTAAGGAATGGTTTAATAGCAGGTATAAATATAAGTCAAAAGATTGAGTATGAAAATTTTTTTAAAGAAACTAGTTGCTGTAGAATCAGTGATAGTCAATTGATTGGGTTGTGGTTTAATTTGTTGTTCGCATAATTTTCTGCTTTGAAATACAAGTTTCTCATAAAAAAAGACAGTTCCGTTTTGGAACTGTCTTCATTTATTTTTCTGTTTAAAGGTTTACTTTTTAATCTTCTCAATTTCGATAGCCAATTGATCAACTAATTTATCAAGTTGACTAATTACAGCTAACATAGCTTCTGGTTTCGATAAGTCAACTCCAGCTTTTTTCAATTGTTCCATTGGAAAATCGTTTCCTCCTGATTGTAAAAGAGTAATGTATCTTTCCAATGCATCTTTTTTCTCTTTTTTGCTTCCTTCGGTTACATCTTTGTATAATTTAGCCGACGATGCAAAACAAGTCGCGTACTGGTAAACATAGTAAGGAGAGTTGTAAAAGTGAGGGATTCTTGTCCAAGGATAGTTTGAAAATTGTGTTTTCTCAGAAACATCACCATAATACTGGTCAGCAATCTCGCCCCATGTATTTGTTAGAATTTCAGCGTTTACAGGTTGTCCTTGCTCTACCATTGTGTGTACCTGATATTCGTAATCAGCAAACATGGTTTGAGCATAGAAAGTGCCAATAATACCTTCGATTGATTGAGTTAGTAAAGCAATACGTTCTTTAGGATCTTTGGTAGTTTCCATCATGTGATCCAATAGTAAACGCTCGTTAAAAGTAGAAGCAACCTCGGCTACAAAAATAGTATAGTTCGATGTCGTAAAAGGTTGAGTCTCGTTCGAAAGAGTGGTGTGCATGGTATGACCTAACTCATGAGCTAAGGTGAATACATACTCCAATGTTTCATCGTAATTTAAAAGCATGTATGGATGCACTCCGTAAACATTGGCCGAAAATGCTCCGGAACGTTTTCCTGGATTTTCATAAACATCTAACCAACCACTAGAAGTCGCAGTTGTTAATTTTGTCTGATATTCTTTTCCCAATGGAAGAACCGATTTACTTACTATTGCAACCGCATCATCGTATGAATATTTCTTATCAAAATCAACCAAGCTGATTGATCCGTCAAATCCATAGTATTTCTCTAATCCCAATACTTTTTTACGAAGTTTGTAGTACTTCTGAACTGGTGCCGTATTTTCTTTTACCGTTTTAATCAAATTCAAATACACATCTTTTGGAATGTTATTTCCTTCCAATGAAGCATCTAAACAGCTTTCATAATTTCTGGCTCTTGCGTTCGCCCATTCAGACTGAATAATGCCGTTGTAAATAGCTGCGTAGGTATTTTTATTTTTGTAGTAAACGTTGTAAAGTGCTTCATAAACTTTTCTACGGTCTTCCTGATTTCTATTACTGGTGGTAATTTGAGAGTACATTCCTGGAGTAACGGTAACCTTCGAACCATCCGATAATTCTACTTCCTGAAATTCAATATCGGTAGTTGATAAAGCTGAAAATACAGATCCTGCAGTTCCCGATACTTGAGAGTAATAAGATACCATTTTTCCCAATTCTTCACTCAAAACATGTTTCTGTAAACGATACATGTCCAGCAATTCAAATTTATAAACTTCTAAGTCTTTGTTTTCGGTAAGCCACTGTTTCATTGTAGCCTCAGGAATTGCAATCATTTCAGGAGATATCCAGGCTGTGGTTGGTCCAAAGCCAGCAAACAAAAGTCCAACTCTCTGCAATTTTGCTTGTAATTCCATATTTCGAGTGTCAACAGTACTTTGGAAGGAAACAAACTGATATACTTTGTAAGCTTTTTTCATTAGGTTCTCTTGGGCTGTCATTAACTTTAGTAAGTTATCGGCACTTTCACCAAGCGTTCCTTTGCAGGATATAATTTCCTCCATATCAACTGAAATTGCTTTAAAATCAGCTTCCCAAGCTTCCCAGTTTTCATAGATGTCAGAAAAATTCCATTTGTATTTTTCCGGTATTTCTTCCCTGCTTTTGTAATTAACCTGAGCATTAGCCTGTGCCAGCATAGATACAGTCACAACTATTAAAAGAAAGATTCTTTTCACTTGTTTTAAATTCATTTTCATTACGTGTGATTAATGTTAGTTGAATAGATATTCGCTTGTTATGGCAACAAATATAAAATTTCGTTAGATAAGCAGTATAGTTTTTTCGATGTAAGTGGTCTATGTCAGGATGAAAATCCTAGAATTTAATAGAAGTTTGATGGCAACTCATTATATTCGTTTATAAAATGAAATAAGGAACAAGTTAGATCGTATAGCACAGCAGTTAAAGGGGTAGGAATTTCGATGCACGGTGTAAGTTTTGGTAATCAAAAAACATCACCTTTCGGATTATTCACTTAAAAATAAGCGGTTTGATCTTTGGTTACTACGGGGTTTTGTTATAATGCTATCCTGCTAACAAAATAATTGAAAATACGATAGCTGAGATTACTCAAATGTAAACTGCCACTTTTAATAATTAGAAATAGAGAAAGTAGCAGTTTTTTTATTGGTTGGTGGTTTTATGTGTTAATCCTATTTTTGACTTTTCAACTCTGATATTTCTCTGTTTCGATCAAGCATGGCAGACATTGCTTTCATTGATTTTAAGGATGCTACACCATTTAGCGTCATTTTTGCTTGTTTTGAATATTTTGCTGATAGTTCACCAAGTTCAGCAATTTCAGTCTCTTTCTTTAAAATTAGTGCTTTATTGTTCGTCACAACACCTTCTTTTTTTTGTTTGGATATTTTCACTTGTTCCATCCTGTAATTCTGGAACTTTTGAATAATATCGTGAGATTCTTCAGAGAAAACAGGTGATTTCTTATTTAGTTCAACTAAAAAGTTAAAGAAATCAGTGAGAGTACGTGATTCATTTTTCATACCTTACTATTTATCTATTATGATATATTTTATTTCAAATAAAATGTAGTTCTTCAAAAGTAATAATATTGTTTAATATCATATTCTGTTTTGCAGCATTTTGATGCGGTAAGGTAACAAAAACTTAGAAATGTGGAGATAGAAAGAGGTATTTCCGAAAAAATGAATGTAATTTTGCAGCTCGACAACCAAACACAATTTTTATAAAACCATTTGTAAATTGAAAGTAATTTTATGGTAAAGAAGATTTTACTATTGGGCTCTGGAGAGCTAGGGAAAGAATTTGTTATTGCGGCTCAACGTTTGGGGCAAAATGTAATAGCGGTTGATAGTTATGAAGGAGCTCCTGCAATGCAAGTTGCTGATGCTTTTGAAGTAATTAACATGTTGGATGGCGATGCACTTGATAAAGTGGTTGCAAAGCATCAACCAGATTTGATTGTACCAGAAATTGAAGCAATTCGTACAGAACGATTTTATGAGTATGAGAAACAAGGCATACAGGTAGTACCAAGTGCAAAGGCTGCTAATTTTACAATGGATCGAAGAGCAATTCGCGATTTGGCGGCCAAAGATCTGGGAATAAGAACCGCCAAGTATTTGTATGCAGCTTCATTGGATGAAATGTATACAGTGGTGGAAGAGGTAGGAATGCCTTGTGTGGTGAAACCATTAATGTCATCATCAGGAAAAGGACAATCTGTAATTAAATGTCAGGAAGATATTGAAAGGGCATGGAACATTGCCGGTTCTAAAGGTCGTGGTGATTCTGGTGATGTGATTGTAGAGGCATTTGTGAAATTCACTTCGGAAATCACCTTATTAACAGTGAGTCAGAAAAATGGTCCAACATTATTTTGCCCACCAATAGGTCATGTTCAGGAGCGTGGCGACTATCAGCAAAGCTGGCAGCCAGCAGTAATTTCTGATGCAGATGTAAAAGCAGCACAGGATATGGCCGAGAAAGTAACTCAGGAATTGGGAGGAGCTGGTCTTTGGGGTGTTGAATTCTTTATTTGTCAAGATGGGGTTGTCTTTTCTGAATTATCACCTCGTCCGCACGATACCGGAATGGTTACTTTAGCAGGCACTCAAAATTTTAGCGAATTTGAACTGCATTGCCGTGCTGTTTTAGGCTTGCCAATTCCTGAAATTACTTTGGAAAGAGTAGGAGCAAGCGCTGTAATTCTTGCGCATAGCGAAGGATCTAATCCATATTTCGAAGGTTTGGAGAAAGCAGCAATTTATCCAAAATCAGATTTACGTTTATTTGGGAAACCAACCAGTCGCGAATTTCGTCGCATGGGAGTAACGTTGGTTTACAATTCAGTAGGTGAAAATGTTTTTTCGTGCGTTGATCAGGCCAAAGAAATGGCTGCTCTTGTTACTGTAAAGAATAAGTAGACGAAGAGTCGAAAGGCGAAAAGTCTTGAAAGGTTTTGGAGTCAAATAGTCTAAAGTCCAAGAGTCTTAAGAAAAATAGAATAGGATGTTCATTAGATTGAACATCCTATTCTATTTTTTTGGATAAAGGCCACGGTACTCTGTACCTATTCTGAAAAATTTATTACATTTTCTACAAATACTGCGGTGCTCTGCACCTGAAAAATTAATTTTGTCCTAATTCCT
>JBFFMG010000080.1:0-11772 GCA_041554215.1 Labilibaculum sp. | reverse complement strand
TAATGGGAATAAAATAGTGTCGCTAAGTCAGAGTTGGAATAAAGAAGGTAATTATTTTGAATTAGGGGAATTGAAAATTAAAACTTTAGAAGCAGCAGTAAAACAGAACGATAAGCGCACAAATTATCCTGCTTCATTGCTCGACGATCGTTTAAAGTTGCGGTCGCATTCTGCCGATTATTTTGATTTTTCGGAAGCTGAATCAGTGGAGACCTTTTCACCGGTAAGCAGAGGAAATATTCTGCATCAGCTGTTTCAACTGATAGAATACAAAGAGGACGTTGATAAAGCTGTAAGTCAACTTCAATTCGAAGGGAAATTAGATCAAATACAGGCTGAAGAGGTTTCATTGTTTGCGAAGGAGTTGCTGAATGATTCGGCTGTTACCGAATGGTTTTCTAACGACTGGACGGTGGTGAACGAAAGAGACATTCTTTTGGGGAAAGGTGAAGTGCAACGTCCAGATAGAGTTATTTACAAAGGAAAAGAAGCCATTGTTATCGATTTTAAGTTTGGTAAGAAAAAAGAAAATAGTCACAAAAAACAAGTTTTGGCTTATAAAAAATTGATTCAGCAACTAGGTTTTGAGAAAGTAAGTGCCTTTGTTCTATATGGAAAATTATCGGAAATAGAAGAAGTGTAAAATTTATTGTATGCAAAATGAATTCCTCTTACCTTTCAGGATCAAAAAAAATAAATAAATGAAAAATATTGTATTTCTGATAAGCGCTTTACTAATACTCAATTCCTGTGATTTACTAACAGGGAAATCGAAAGAGAAAACAGAGAGTAAGGCAATTGAAACAGTTAAAGCTACTGACCCTAAAGTGAAAAATGGAACTAAAAAGTATTATTTTAATACAGGAGAATTAAAATCCATTGTTCAATATGAGGACAAAAAAAAAGTGGGTATGAGTGAGACCTTCTATAAAACTGGTGAAAAGCAGTATGATATTCCTTATGTGGATGGAATGAAGCACGGTGTAGTAAAGTGGTATTACAAGGATGGAAGAGTTTATCGGGAAACCAATTATGTAAAAGGCAAAAAGAACGGGCTTCAGAAGAAATATTGGGAAAATGGAAAAATTAAATCTGAGCTTTTATATAAAGACGATATGTTGGGTGTTGGTTTAAAGGAGATTGCCAAATCAGGAAAAGAAAAGTCGATCCCATTTATTAAGGTGGAGAAAATAAATTTGATGAAAACAAAGGACGAGTATGTTCTTAAATTTCGATTAAGTAATGGGCGTACGAAAGTTCATTTTTATCAAGGAAAATTAATTGATGGAGTATTCTTTCCGAAAAATGGCAGAGGATTTCAAGAATTAGTAACTAAGGCTGGCGTTGGCGAGCTCAGACTTTCGGTTCCTAAGGGATTTAATTTTGATAAAGATATTCATGTTGTGGCTTTGGAATATACAGCTTATCAAAATGATAGAGTTCTTGCCACAACGTTTCCCATTGCCCTTCGGAATCCAAATTAGAAATCAATTTTTGTGTCGATATATAGCTCCTTTCGGGGCTTTTTTTGTTTGGATAAAAACTGATTTTATTCATGAGATAAACAATTGTAATTTGTTATATTTAAGGGAGATATATCATACACTAACTTACAAAATCGAAACTTATGACCAGGAGAACTATTGTTGCAATGCCCGGTGATGGAATAGGACGAGTTGTACTTGATGAAACGATCCGAATATTAAATGCTGCCGGATTTGAAGCTGATTATGTGGAAGGTGATATTGGCTGGGAGTTTTGGTGTAAAGAGGGAAATCCGCTTCCCAAGCGCACCATTGAGTTGCTTGAAAAGCATAAAATTGGATTGTTTGGTGCAATTACCTCAAAACCAAAAGATGATGCTGCGAATGAATTGTCTCCATCTTTACGGAATAAAGGATTGGTATATTCAAGTCCAATTGTTGGTTTGCGTCAATATTTTAATCTCGATATTTGCATTCGTCCCTGTAAAACCTACAAAGGAAATCCACTAAATTTTATTCGTAGAGGAAAAGATGGGGGAATTGAAGAACCAATAGTTGATGTGGTGATTTTCAGACAAAATACGGAAGGTTTATATGGAGGTGTTGAATGGACTAATCCGGATAATATCGTTTATGCAGCATTAACTTCTCATCCTAAGTTCGTGAAGAATTTTGGTACTGTTCCAAGAGAAGAATTATCAATTTCCACAAGAATTTTCACAAAAAATGGAACTACAAGAATATTAATGGCGGCTTTCGAATACGCTAAAAAAAATGGATATAAATCGGTTACTGTTTGTGAGAAACCAAATGTTATTCGCGAGACTTCGGGAATGATGTTTAAGTTGGCACAAGATATTCAGAGGAAAAAATTCCCAGAAATTGAATTGTGGAACACAAATATTGATGCTCAAATGATGTGGCTGACTAAAAATCCTGAGAATTATGGCGTGATTGTAGCTGGTAATATGTTTGGGGATATCGTATCTGATGGGTTTGCAGGGCTTATTGGAGGACTTGGTTTTGCATGCAGCGCACAAATGTCTGAAGATAGAATTGCAGTATTTGAACCAACTCATGGTTCTGCTCCAAAATATGCCGGTTATGCCACTTCTATTGTAAATCCTATCGCAATGGTCGAATCTGCTTGTATGATGTTGGATTATTTGAAAGAAAAGGAAATAGCGATAATAATTAGAAAAGCAATAGCTCAGGTTATTCAGGAGGGTAAGGTTCAAACCTATGATATGATGAGAATGACAGGCAGTGCAGATGTAATTAACAAGGGAGCTGCATCAACCCGGCAAATGGCTGATGAAATTATACGAAAAATTGAAAACTAAATAGTCTAACAATCCTGATTATGAACATGAGAAAAATAGTTGAGGAATTGTGGCCAGAATTGGATTGGATTCAGGATAAGGAACTCAGAGAGAAAACAATGAAGGTTTGGGAACTTGCCCTAGAGAGAAGTGTACTTTCTGCTGAAGATCTGCAATGGATTCCGTTTACCTTGTTGTGTGGTCCAGATCTAAAAGTGAGTTTTATGGATCACAAACAATGTGTAGTGCATATCGCAAAAGAGAGTGGTGAAAAAATGAATTTCTTTTTTAGAGATGAGCTACCAGTAAATATGGATGTAGTAATTTCCGGAGCAATACTTTGTGATGTTGGGAAATTATTGGAATATGAATTAGATGAGGATGGGAATGCTGTTCAAGGAACATACGGGAAATATATCCGCCATCCATTTTCAGGAGTATCACTTGCCGAGGAGTGCGGTATTCCTCCTGAAGTATGTCACATAATTGCAACACATGCAGGCGAAGGAAATATGGTGAAAAGAACTACCGAAGCCTACATTGTGCACCATGCTGATTTTATGACTTTTTTACCTTTTAAAGAAAGATTACAAGTGTAATTCTCAATGAATATAAAATTTTACGTGTAGCTCTGGTAAACAAATTTGCTGGAGTTACTTTTTTAGTATGGCTCCAACACTACTCACAAAATCAGGAATTTGATTCTTAGTAGCCCACTTTAGTTCGTGTTGAAAAAAATCGGTCATTATTTGGCTTACATTAAAGCCAAAGGCAACTAAATTGTAACGCATTTTTTCTGGAATATGACAATCTTTTCCAGAAACAAGCCCACATGTTTTGCAAATTTCACAACTGTTTGCAGCAATCATTTTACCTTTAATAGGTTCTTCTGCGCGAAGAAAATTTTGCAGCTCTTCTTTTATAAAGTTATAAGCATTTAAGGCTTTGTCATTAATTTCACCGAATTGATGAGGCGAAGTGTAAAACAAGTAAAGAGATATAATTGAATAATCATTAGAATAAAGTTCAAAGCTTGGACAGTTGGGAGGACAAGTCCATTTTTGAAAATGATTTGGGCAACCATCTTTACAATAGGCATTAAATTCTTTTGGGTTTAAGTAGGGCAGAATTTCACTTGTGTTTAGCTCAAGTAGCTTATAATGAATAGTTACTGGATTGTTATTATGTTCTTTCTTCAACGAGCCGGTTTGATACTTATGCATGTTCAAATTGTTTAAGAATTCGTAAATTTAGTTCGTTTGATCGTTTTATGGATATTCGTTTGGTAGGTTTAAGGGCATAAATTCGTATTGTTTAACAATTTTACTGTGCAAAGGATTGAAAAATGAGTTTTCTGCTGATAGTATTTTTGTATCTTCGTATCTTAAACTCAATCCAAAACCTTATCTATGCTCTCATTTGATGCGATCGTTGTCCTAATCGTATTGGTTTTTATTCTGATATCATTCTATAAAGAATGGGTTGGCCCTGCTTTTACTTTCCTAATTGGAGTTGTAGTACTGGGTATTTTTGGCATTTTAACACCTTCTGAAATTCTTGCCGGATTTGCTAACGATCAGGTCTTTGTAATTTTAATGCTCTTGCTTATTGGAGATATTATTAGAGATTTAGGGATTGTAGAAACTCTTTTTGATAAGGTTTTTCAAAAGGCCACAACATATCGGCAATTTATGGCTCGCATGATATTATTGGTAGGAGGATTTTCAGCATTTTTAAATAATACACCTCTTGTGGCCGTGATGATGCCTTATGTGCATAATTGGAGCAAGCGAAACCATATATCTCCATCAAAACTTTTAATTCCATTATCATATGCAGCCATTTTAGGCGGATGTATTACCCTAATAGGAACATCAACAAACTTGATTGTAAATGGTATGGTTATCGATCAGAAGATTATACCAGCAATGGGTTCGCTTGATATGTTTAGTTTTGCTTATGTTGGCATTCCAATGATGTTTATTGGTGCAGTTTACCTTTTGCTGGTAAGTAAGATGTGGTTGCCGGAAAAAGAAGATGTGTTGGGTGTATTTTCTGAGAATTCCCGAAAATATATTGTTGAAGCTCACGTAAAGTCGAATTCTGGTTTGATTGGGAAATCTATTGAAGAGGCTGATTTAAGAAACTTGAAAGGTCTTTATCTTTTTCAGATTAACCGCGGCGATGTTAGAATTGCTGCAGTTTCGCATGAATATAGACTCGAAGAAGGCGATCGTTTATTATTTGCTGGGGATACTGAAACTATTGCGGATTTGGTGCTTCCAAATTCAGGATTGACTCTTCCAACCGTTGGAATGTTAACCCATAAAAAGCACATAGAGGTGGTTGAAATCGTAATTTCTCATAACTCAACCTTGATATCCAAAACGGTTAAGGAGGCAAATTTCCGAGGTCATTTTGATGCTGCGGTTATTGGAATCCATCGAAATGGTGGCAGAGTAAGTGGGAAAATTGGGGAAGTAAAACTTCGCGCTGGTGATGTCTTGTTACTTTTAGGAGGAGATGATTTTGTTGATCGTTCCTATCTGGTTCAGGATTTTTATTTTATATCAAAAGTTAAAGAATTCAGAAAGCAAGAAGCCTACAAAATCTGGTTGTTGCTTGGCGGAACGGTATTGGCAGTGGCTTTATCAGCCTTAAAAATTGTGCCTTTATTCATGACTTTAATTGTAATGATTATTGTTATTTTGGCATTGAAGATTACTAATCCTAAGGACATTGCAGCAAGGGTGGATTTTAATCTGGCCTTAATTATTTCTCTTGCTTTAGCATTTGGAACTGCCATGATAAAGTCAGGTTTAGCCGAAATAATTGCCGATCTGTTAATTTCAGTATTTATTCCAATGGGAAGAGTAGGAGTCTTGTTTGGAATTTATTTGATAACATCAGTACTTGCAGCTTATATTACTAACAAGGCGGCTGTTGCTATTGTATTTCCAATTTCGCTTACAATAGCTTTAAATCTTCATTTAAATCCAGAACCATTTGTATTGGTTGTAGCCTTTGCTGCAGCAGCAAATTTCATGACTCCAATTGGTTATCAAACGAATTTAATGGTATACGGACCCGGAGGTTACACCTTCAAGGATTTTTTCAAAATAGGATTTCCTTTAACCATTATTTACATGCTGGTTACCGTTTTAATATTGTCATACATTTATTTTTATTAATCGATAATTCTACAATCCTCAGGGATTTTTAAGCTTATATACAAATGAATTTTAGTAAAAGAAAGGAGCTTCTTTTAGCTGCGATAACTGCATCTTTAAAGGCTGGGAAAGAGATCTTGAAAGTTTATAATTCCAAAGATTTTGAAATTCAAATAAAATCTGATAACAGTCCACTCACTATTGCTGATCAAAGGGCACACCAAGCTATTGTTTCGATTTTAGATGAACTGGGTTTACCAATTTTAAGTGAAGAGGGAGAACATTTGGGCTACGATATTCGGAAAAATTGGGATTATTGCTGGATTGTTGATCCTTTGGATGGAACAAAGGAGTTCATTAAAAGGAATGATGAATTTACTGTGAATATTGCTTTAATAGAAAATGAATCATCAATAGCAGGAGTTATTTATGTGCCTGTGTTTAAACAATTATATTTTTCTGATAAGGAATTGGGAGCCTATAGAATTGATGATATTGAGGATTGGTCTGGAGATTTGGATCAATTAGTGGAGCAATCAAAAAAACTCCCACTTACTCAGAATCGAAAGTCTATTCGGGTAGTTGGATCTCGTTCTCACATGAATCAGGAAACAACAGATTTTATTACCAAGCTAAAAGGGGAATATGATGAGGTTGAACTGATTTCAAAAGGCAGTTCTCTAAAACTGTGTATGATAGCAGAAGGGGAAGCTGAGGTATATCCTCGTTATGCACCAACAATGGAATGGGATATTGCTGCTGGTCATGCAATTGTATCGGCTTCAGGAGGAAAAGTTTTACATTTGAACTCTAAGGAAGAAATATCATACAATAAGGAAGATCTTTTAAATCCTTGGTTTATTTGTACGCGAGAATACTAAACAGCACTACATAACTAACACAACAAACACTAACACAACAAATATTTTGGAATGAAAAAATCAATACTTGCCATATTGCTTTGTCTGTTCATTGGAAATTTAATGGCGCAAAATAGTAAAGTTCCATTAGGTCATACCGACTACGATAACTGGAAAAATCTGAAAAATCAACAGATATCATCTGATGGAGAGTGGATTACATACGAGGTGAATCCTCAGAAAGGGGATGGATTTCTTTATTTGTATCAGGTAAGTACAGGTAAATTGGATTCGGTTTCAAGAGGATATAATGCGGTATTTTCACCTGGCAGCAAAATGCTTAGTTTCAATATTAAGGCTCAGTTTGATACTATTCGACAGGCCATGGTGAAGAAGATTGAAAAGAAGAATTTACCAAAAGATTCATTGGGGATTTGGAATTTAAAAGAGAATGGTATTTTGCGTTTTGCGGAATTAAATTCTGTAAAAATACCGAAAGAAAAGGGAGAGTGGATGGCATTTTTAGTGAAAATGCCTAAAGAGGAAAAGGATTCCTTGGCTGACGATTCCATTAAAAATCCAGAAAAGAAAACCAATGGAGACATGGGTAAGAAGGACAAAGAAAAAATTGAAAAAGGAGAGCTGGTAATTCTGAATTTTTTGTCGGGAAAAGAGTATCGCCATAAAGATGTTTCTGATTATGCTTTATCTGAAAATGGAAATGCAGTGGCTTTCGTTCAGGTAGAGGGAGATAGTATTCAAACATCGAAAGTGAATTGGTTTACTGCAAATGAGGAACGAGTTAAAACGGTTTTCGAAAAAGTTGGAGAGGCTAAGAAAACATCCATAGCACCTAATGGAGATCAGTTTTCTTTTTTGTTTTCTGCTGATACACTTAAGAACAAAACATTTGCTCTGTATTATCAAAATGCAAAATATAGTCAGCCAAAAAGATTGGTAGACAGTTTAAGTAAGGATATTCAGAAAGATTGGACCGTAAGTGAGAATGGCGAAATGTATTTCTCGAAAAATGGAGAGAAATTATTTTTTGGAGTCGCTCCAAAACCTGTTAATGAAACAAAAGATACATTGCTTGATGATGAAAAATATCATGTTGATGTATGGAATTGGAAAGATCCTTTGTTGCAACCTCAACAGAAAGTTCAAGCCGAAAAAGAGAAGAAAAGAACTTGGTTGGCTGTATATCATCCCTTAGAAAATAAAGTTTTGCAATTGGGAAATGAAAATTTACCTGATGTGAAATTGTACGATAATGGCAATTCAAAATTAGCTCTTGGATCTTCATCATTGCCGTATCAGCAATTGGCTTCGTGGGATGATTGGTATTCAGATTACTATGTGGTTGATACAAAATCAGGAAAGGCAGATTTGGTATTGAAGAAGAAGAATTCGCGGGTGACAATTTCTCCTGCTCAAAAGTATTTAATCTGGTTCGAAACTCAGGATAGTATTTGGTATTCGTATCAAATCGAGAACCGCAAGACTGTGGCATTAACGAAAAATATTAAAGCTAATTTTCACGATGAAATTCACGACACTCCAAGTGATCCTAGTCCTTATGGAATTGTAGGATGGACAAAAGGAGATGAAGAAGTAATTATTGGTGATCGATATGATTTTTGGAAGTTAGATCCTTCAGGATTAAAAGGTTCGGAAAACCTTACCAATAGTGCTGGTCGAAGAAATAAGATTCGCTTTGATTACGTGAAATTGGATGAGGAAGAGCTATTTATTGATTTAAAAAAGCCAGTTCTTTTAAGTGCTTTTCATGAATTCAACAAGAAATCAGGTTTTTATCGTTTGATGCAGGATGAAGAACCTGAAAAGTTGGTTTTTGAGGATGCAAGTTTCAAGAGTCCTGTTAAAGCAAAGAAAGCAAATAGCTTGATTTGGACACGATCTACTTTTAAAAATTATCCAAATTTATGGACTGGTAACATGAGATTCACCGACTCAAAACAAGTATCGGACGCCAATCCTCAGCAGAAAAATTATCTGTGGGGTGATGTTGAATTGGTGAAATGGACTTCGGGTGATGGTGAAGAGTTGCAAGGTTTATTGTACAAACCTGAAAATTTCGATCCAAATAAGAAATATCCAATGTTGGTTTATTTTTACGAGAGAAGTTCTGATGCATTGCATCGTCATCATGTGCCACAGCCAAACTGGTCAATTATCAACCCAAGTTATTGTGTGAGTAATGATTATCTGATTTTCATGCCCGACATTACCTATCCTAAAGTAGGATATCCAGGCGAAAGTGCATATAGTTCGATTGTAACAGGAACTTTAAGTATGATGGATCGTTATTCCTTTATCGATAAGGACAATATTGGTTTACAAGGTCAAAGTTGGGGTGGATATCAAATTGCATATCTGATAACCAGAACAAATTTGTATAAGTGCGCAATGGCTGGAGCACCGGTAAGTAATATGACATCGGCCTATGGTGGAATTCGTTGGGGAACCGGAATGAGCAGAATGTTTCAGTATGAACATACTCAAAGCCGTATTGGCGGAACTCTTTGGAACAGCACATTACAATACATCGAGAATTCACCAATATTTTTTGCCCCCAAAATTGAAACTCCTTTACTAATGATGCACAATGATCATGATGGTGCAGTGCCTTGGTATCAGGGAATTGAATTGTTTGTAGCAATGCGTCGCTTGCAAAAACCATGTTGGTTATTATCTTATAACGATGAGGATCATAATTTGAAGAAACGACCTAATAGAGTTGATTTATCGATTAGAACCATGCAGTTTTTTGATTTCTACTTAAAAGGAAAACCTGCACCAGAATGGATGGTTGATGGGATTCCTGCTGTAAAAAAAGGAAAAACAGATGGATATGATTTAAAGAAATAGATCTGAATAAAATAGTTTAAATGCGTTCTGAAAAGGACGCATTTTTTTTATTGTCCTTTCATACAATTACAATCTAAAAAAAACACCTCCCTTCCGGATGGAAAAGAGGTGCGAATTAGTGTTTGTAGGTGTGTGTTTGTTGTTGTTTTACTTCGGTTATTAACCTATATTTTCAAGTTCTATTTCTTTTGCTTTGTACTGTTCTGTTAGTTTCTCAATCATAGTATTGGTCATAGCTTCCAAATTATATTCCGGCTTCCAATTCCAGTCTTCTTTTGCTTTCGAATCATCAATTGAGTTTGGCCATTTCGAAGCAATTTCTTGTCTAAAATCGGCTTCATATTTAATTCTGAAGTCAGGATAAATCTTTTGAATCGAAGTTGCCATATCAGCAGGAGAAAAGCTAACGCCTGCAAGATTGTATGATGTTCTAATTTTGATTGATTCTTTTGGAGCGTCCATCAATTCTATTGTTGCGCGAATGGCATCTTCCATAAAAATCATTGGTAATTCACAATCTTCACTTAGGAAACAAGTAAATTCCTCTTTCAATACAGCTTTGTGGTAAATATCAACAGCATAATCTGTTGTGCCGCCACCTGGTAAAGATTGGTAGCCAATAATTCCTGGGTAGCGAATCGATCGAACATCTAATCCGTAACGCAAAAAGTAATATTGTGCCCAGTTTTCACCTGAAGACTTGCTGATTCCATAAACCGTTGCCGGATTAAGAAATGAATCTTGTGGTGTATTATCCATATCCGCTTCATCTCCAAACACAGCAATTGAACTTGGATAGAATACTTTATCCAGCTTATTCAATCGGGCTACTTCCAATACATTAAAAAGAGTTTTCATATTGATATCCCAAGTAGCTAGTGGAGCTTGCTCACCTTTTGCCGATAATATAGCTGCTAAATGATAGATTTGAGTGATTCGGTATTTGGTAACAACCGCTTGAATGCATTCAAAATCTGTAGCATCAATTACTTCAAAAATCCCCTTGAAATTAGGATCATTTCTTAAATCGGATGCAATAACACAATCTACTCCAAATTTCTCTTGAAGCGTTTTTGTTAGAACCGAACCAATTTGTCCGTTTGCACCAATTATTAAAACAATATCCTTTTTCATTTGATCTTTAATATTAGAATAACAATACCGTGTTATTTGCTAGCAAAGTAAATCGGTTTCCATATTATTTCATATATTTCCGGAATAATTAAGTGTTAATTCCTTAAAAATAGGTTTTGTGCAGTTTATTTTACTTGTGATGATTGTGTGAACGTATTAAAGGGAGTAATTTTTTCTGATATGGAGAATTTAGATCAAACCGATAAAACGATTCTGAGGATACTTCAGAGCGATTCAAAAAAAACAGCAAAAGAAATTGCGGCCATGCTAAGTTTAACAGTGTCACCAGTTTATGAGCGAATTAGAAGGCTGGAGAATCAAGGATTTATAAAAAAGTATGTAGCAATTCTAGACAAAACAAGAATTGGAAAAACTGTTACCGCTATGTGTCAGGTTTCTATGCGATATCATAATGAGGCTTTTATAGATGAATTTGAAGAGCAGATTCAAGATTTGCAGGAAGTGCAAGAATGTTTTCACGTAGCTGGACAAGTCGATTTTATTCTGAAAATTCATGTTCAAAGCCTTGAAGAGTATCACGAGTTTGTTCGTTTTAAGCTATCTAAAATTAAGAATATTGGGGTTTTAAATAGCACATTTGTTATTAAAGAAATCAAACAAACAACTGAGTATTACATATAATAGGTGTTTGTTTGAACAGGAATTTATACTTGTTTCTTATAATTTCTTGCGGTGATTTTAGTAACTTGTGATATAAATAGTTTCGTTCTAGGTCATTTGTGTTTTTTATGCCTGATAACAATCAACATATGTCGTCTGATGAATTCGAAAGAAAACTTTCCGAATATAAGGAAAGAATTACGGAGTTGGAAAAGCTGTTAGGTGAGGTTAAAAGGGAAAGAGATATTTTCTCTGAAACCATTGATAGCACGAATATTATAAATAGAAC
>JBFFMG010000079.1:0-11775 GCA_041554215.1 Labilibaculum sp. | reverse complement strand
TGTGCTTCGGCATCAAACACTTCAATGAAGTCGCGACCGATGATTTTCCGTTTTCCTTCCGGATCCGTCACTCCTTTCAGATCGTCCCAAAACTTCTGTTTGGCATCTACGCCAATCACGTTCAATCCCATATCTTTATAGGAATCCAGAACCGATTCAAATTCGTTTTTGCGCAACAAACCATTATCAACAAAAATACAATACAAATTTTTGCCGATTGCTTTGTGCACCAACATTGCAGCTACTGTTGAATCAACACCACCTGATAAACCAAGAATAACTCGATCATCACCCAGTTTTTCTTTTAATTCCGCAACTGTTGTTTCAACAAAAGCATCTGGAGTCCAATCCTGATGACACCCACAGATATCTACAATATAGTTCTTTAACAGAATACTTCCTTCTGTTGTATGATACACCTCCGGATGAAATTGAATTCCGTAAGTAACCTCACCTTCAATTGCAAACGCGGCATTCTCTACGTCAGAAGTACTTGCAATTACTTTATAATTTGAAGGCATTTTCTCAATAGTATCACCATGCGACATCCACACTTGTGAATTTAAACTAATGCCTTTTAATAATTCGTTATTAGTATCTACAGAAGTAAGATTAGCACGACCATATTCTCTTTTGTTTGAAGCCATCACTTCTCCACCGAATCGGTGCGCCAAATGTTGTGCTCCATAACAAACTCCTAAAAGTGGAAGTTTACCTTTAATTTCCGATAAATTTGGAATTGGAGCCTTTTCATCGCGCACTGAAAACGGACTTCCTGAAAGAATAACTCCTTTAATCGATTCGTCGATAACCGGAGGATTATTAAAAGGGTGAATTTCACAATAAACGTTTAATTCACGAACTCGTCTGGCAATCAACTGTGTATATTGTGAGCCAAAATCTAAAATCAGAATTTTTTCCTGCATAAAAATCTATAAATTGAGGGGTTGTTCAGTAATCCTATTTGGCATACAAAGATATACAAATTTTGTTCTCACAAACTACATTATTTGAATACACGAATCAAAAAAAAACAGATGATTGTAAAACTACTTGTACTTTATCTTCAAAACCAAAATAATTAAGGTTAACCCAAGAGTGATAATATTTGCAATTATAATTGGCCATGCATTTATCAATACACCATAAATCAGCCATAAAAAAATTCCAAAATTAAACATGGAATACATTGTAAGAGACAAATCTTTAGTGTGTTTTGTTTTAATCACACGTAATGCCTGCGGAATGAATGATACGGTAGTGCAGAAGGCTGCAACAAAACCTAAAATTGAGACAAAAGTCGTTTCCATTATATTCAAGACAGTAAAACAAACCCCCTAAGAAAACTTAGGGGGTTACTAATTATTTAAACTTCTTCATGAGATCTTTTACAGCATCTTTATGAACCGTAAAACCCATCATTTTTAGTTTTACGTAATCTTCATGGAAGAAATAGTAACCAAACTCTGCCGTATTTTCATCAATATTTCTTGATCCTGAACTTGAATCTTTAATCAAATACCAATCTTTCCCATCCTTATCCACATAGTATCCTATCAAATGCATTCCATGATCATCGGTAGTAGAACCATTCGAAAAACGAAATTGACGCGCATCTTCATTGATGTACTCCGAAGGAATATCGAAAGAAGGTACCATGGCACAATTTGTAGTTCTTAAAAAACCTGCTTCAGAAACATCACCCCCAATACTCATTGTATAACCGTCTCTAACAGCTTTTCTGATCGCTTTCATATAATCTTCCAATGGCACATTGTAATACTCTTTAGAATGCCACCAGTTGTCAGGAACCTTATACTCTACCTGTTGCCAATATGGCTCTTGTTTGTAAGAAAGAATTTCCACGTAATTATCCATATCCAACTTCAAGTAATCAGTCAAGTAAGTTTGTGGAGTATATTCCTTTCCTTCAATAGTAAATTTTGCAGGAGGAGTTCCTAAATAATGATTCATAATCGATTTGATAGTAGCCAAGGCTTCTTCCTCATTCCACGCATTGCTTAACTTTAGTCCATTTAAAAAATCCATCATTTCCTTATACATTTTCGCATGCGTATGGAATTTACGACCATTTAATAAACCCGAGAACTCACTCTGAGGACAAGCTCCGTATTCATTCCACATTCGGGCAACAGAGTTGCCTTCCGCTCCTTCTTCAAAATGAGAATTACCTCTTTCTTGAATAAAACGACGAGCTTTTTCAACGTACTCCCAATACACGGTAAATAACTCAGAAATTTTAACTTCTTTTTTGTGTAAGCGATATACTTCCGACTCGTAAAATGAGGTTGTTGAAAAGCACCAGCATGTACCTGTATTGCCTTGCGAAATAGTTGGTTGAGCCCATTCCGTATTGTTTTTGTATAATGCTACCTTATTTGGCAATTCATACGAACTCTGATCCATAAAGAATCTCTTATCAAGATCTTTACTTTCCAATTGCTCATCCACATTACGAATATCTTTCAGAATTGAATTTTGATAGTAACCAGCTTTGTACTCTTGAAATGTTGATTTATCCTTCTTTTGCTGTGCCAATGCCGATGAGCATAGGACAAAAGCAACGCCAATAAATAGTAATCGCTTCATTTGTGTGTCTGTTTTAAATTTTATGAACTGCTAAAGTAAAAAAAAACTTGATTCAAGATAGTTTATCTCGATCAAGTTCTACCGAAAACTTTTTTCCATCCTCGGCAAGTGCAGTATTTTGGAAAATTTCTTTTGCTTCTTTTAAGTGTCCTTCTAAATCATCAAAACGAGCAGAAAAATGACCTATCAGCAATTTTTTCACACAGGCCTCTTTTGCTATTTTGGCTGCCTGCTCTGCAGTTGAATGATAGGTTTTCTTTGCTCTCTTTTCTTCCGATTTTAAAAATGTTGCTTCATGATATAACAAATCAACAGCTTCAATTATTGGTGCAATTTTAGGCAGGTAAGCTGTATCAGTACAAAAAGCATAACTTCTAACTTTTGGAGGATCTTTTGTTAATTTTTCATTCAAAATCACTTCTCCATCTTCTCTAACGAAATCCTCACCTTGCTTTATACCATTCCTATTCTTAATTGGAACATTATAGAAGTTGAGCATGTCCGTTTTTAATGTTCGCGGTCTTTCCTTCTCTTTAAACAAAAATCCGGCACAAGGCATTGCACCATGTTTTAATGGAAAGGATTTAACAATTACGGAATCATCCTCGAACAAGGTCTGTATTTCTGTTCCAAAAATAGTATGGTAATAAATCTCATAATCCAATTTTGTCTCCAGCAATTCCAATTGAAAACGAATCAATTTTTCCAATTTACTATGCCCATAAATATGAAGATCAGATTTTCGTCCCTGAAGCGAGAAAGTTGAAAGCAAACCAATCAATCCGAAGATATGATCGCCATGCATATGCGAAATGAGAATATGATTGATCCGGCTCATAGGAATTCGAAACCGTTTCATTTGAATTTGTGTTCCCTCACCACAGTCTATTAAAAAGAACCGCTCAAGTACATTGAGCACTTGAGCGGTTGGGAATCTTTTGGTAGTTGGTAAAGCAGAATTACTGCCTAAGATTGTCACTTCAAATTTCACAAACTATTTGTTTAATTCAATTTGACCTTTCATAGTTGAAACAGCATCGTCCATATTATATGAAATATTTAGAACTGAATCCAACTGTGAAATTGAAACTAATCTTTCAACGGCAGGCTGCAAGCCATGAAGAACAAATGTTCCGTTAGCATTTTTACACAACCTATTGGCTACAAGAATTGCACTAAGACCAGAAGAATCACAATATGTACAAGGAGTTAAATCCAAGAGAATACTTTTCTCACCATTTCCTGAAATTAAAACCAATTCTGATTTTAAAGCCGGGGCAATATGTGTATCCAACTTGTCTTTCAATACCTGTACAAGGGTATAACCATCTTTCTTGTCAATCTTGAAATCCATAATAACCTAAATTTTAATTATTTTTCGCCATTCTCATCACTTTCCATTTGTGATTTTAAAGCGGCTAATTCTGATATATCACCTAAGGTAGTCTTTTCTAGTGAATCTTTCACTTTTTTAACTCCTTTTTTAGCGACTTTAGCTACTTCTTTTTTCTTGGCAGTCTCGTCAGCTTTCTTGTCATCTTCGAAAGTTCTTGAATGAGAAAGGATTATTCTTTTCGCAGCTTTAGAGAATTCAATAACTTTGAAAGTTAATTTTTCTTCTACTTTAGCTTGAGATCCATCTTCCTTCACAAGGTGACGTGGAGTTGCGAATCCTTCTACACCGTAAGGAAGAGCAATTACTGCACCTTTTTCGAAAATTTCAACGATAGTTCCTTCGTGAACTGAATCAGTAGTAAAGATTGTTTCGAATACATCCCAAGGATTTTCTTCCAATTGTTTGTGTCCTAAACTTAATCTTCTATTGTCTTTATCTATTTCTAGAACAACAACTTCAATTTCAGCACCGATAGTAGTAAATTCAGCTGGATGCTTCACTTTCTTAGTCCAAGATAGGTCTGAGATGTGAATTAAACCGTCAACACCTTCTTCGATTTCAACAAATACACCAAAATTGGTGAAGTTGCGAACTTTAGCAGTGTGCTTAGAGTTAACAGCATATTTAGCTTCAATACCTTCCCAAGGATCTTGTTTCAATTGCTTGATACCAAGAGACATTTTTCTCTCGTCTCGATCCAATGTTAAAATTTGAGCTTCTACTTCGTCTCCAACTTTCATGAAATCTTGAGCAGATCTCAAGTGCTGTGACCAAGACATTTCTGATACGTGAATTAATCCTTCAACACCAACAGCGATCTCTACGAATGCACCATAATCAGCCATAACAACAACTCTACCCTTAACGTTGTCACCAACTTTCATTTCTGCATCTAAAGCATCCCATGGATGTGGAGTCAATTGCTTAAGACCTAAAGCGATACGTTTCTTATCATCATCAAAATCAAGGATAACAACGTTCAATTTCTGATCTAATTCAACAATCTCGCTTGGGTGAGTTACTCTACCCCAAGATAGGTCAGTAATATGGATCAAACCATCTACTCCACCTAAGTCAATAAATACACCGTAAGAAGTGATGTTTTTAACAGTTCCTTCAAGAACCTGACCTTTTTCAAGTTTAGCGATAATTTCTTTCTTCTGTTGCTCCAATTCAGCTTCAATAAGTGCTTTGTGAGATACAACAACATTTTTAAATTCATGGTTGATTTTCACAACTTTGAATTCCATTGTTTTTCCAACGAATACATCGTAGTCGCGGATAGGCTTAACATCGATCTGAGATCCTGGCAAGAAAGCCTCAATTCCAAATACGTCAACGATCATACCACCTTTAGTACGACATTTGATGTAACCTTTAATAATTTCGTCTTTTTCAAGCGCAGCATTAACACGATCCCATGAACGTAATGCACGAGCTTTTTTGTGAGAAAGAACTAATTGTCCTTTTTTGTCTTCTTGATTCTCAACGTAAACTTCAACTGTATCACCAATAGTTAATTCAGCATTATATCTGAATTCGTTCAAACTAATAATACCGTCAGATTTGTAACCAATATTGATTACAACTTCTCTTTTGTTCATTGAAATAACTGTACCATCAATTACTTCTTTTTCTGAAATTGTAGATAAAGTTTGATCATACAATGCTTCTAAGTCTGTTCTGTTTTCACCAGAAAATCCTTCTTCACTGGTAAATGCATCCCAATCAAATTCTGCATCAGCTGCAGAATTGTCTACTCTTTTGTTTTCTTCAATCATCTGTTAAATTACTTTATTACTAATAAATTAGACATTATATATAAAATTCGGTGCAAAAGTAAACAATTATTCTGAGGATTAAATAAGTTGCAGCTTTTTTTTCGGAAAATCATCGAAGAAAATACGATAAATCAAGATATTGAAACACATTTAATAAAAAACTATTTCGACATACTATTAAAATTTTAAATAAACTCGTTTAACTTTGGCCAAAATTTTGAATAAATAGACCAATCAAGTAGAAATCTTGTAAGATCTAAATCAATACAATATAAAACAGCAATAAAAATGAGTATCGAGAAAGAATTACATAGCAGAAGTGGCTCCCTTTGTGAATTATGTGGAGCAACAGAAAATCTAAAAGCATACGAAGTAGCGCCAGCAAAAGGAACTACAGATAAAAACATATTAATTTGTGCAACTTGCCACTCTCAAATTGAAGGTGCAGAGCAAATGGATGCCAATCACTGGCGTTGTTTAAACGACAGCATGTGGAGTACAATACCAGCGGTTCAGGTAATTGCTTGGCGTATGTTGAGCCGTCTTCGTTCCGAAGGATGGCCTCAAGACCTACTTGATATGCTTTATTTGGACGAGGAGACTTTAGAATGGGCAAAAGCAACTGGCGAAGGTGTGAGTGACGAAGATGCAGTAAAACACATCGATAGCAATGGAGCTCAATTACAATCGGGAGACACAGTAACACTTATTAAAGATTTAAATGTAAAAGGTGGAGGTTTTACGGCAAAGCGTGGAACTGCCGTACGAAACATATCTTTGGTAGCAGACAACGCAGAACACATAGAAGGTCGCGTTGAGGGACAACAGATTGTGATTTTAACTAAATACGTAAAAAAATCGAACTAGATTTATTCTATCAAAACGAATACACAAACAAAGTAGGGATGCTATTAAATTAGCATCCCTACTCTTTTTCAGAACAGTATATTTTAGCTGCCTAATATCTCCCAAAGCTTTAAAATCAGCTGCGAAAATCATTTTATTAGTGAATAAATTTCGCTTTATTTACATCATAATTTACACCATCCAAACAAAACTTTAAAACAAACAAAATGAATATTACTATTGTTGGTACCGGTTATGTAGGCTTAGTTTCTGGAACTTGCTTTGCAGAAACAGGCATTACTGTAACTTGCGTTGATGTAGATCAAAATAAAATTGACAATTTAAATAAAGGTATAATTCCAATTTACGAGCCGGGTCTAGAGCCAATGGTGAAACGAAATATGGAAAAAGGCCGTTTGTTTTTCTCTAACAGTTTAAAAGATAGTATTTCTGACGCCGATGCCATTTTCATCGCCGTTGGCACCCCTCCAGACGAAGATGGAAGCGCAGATCTTCAATACGTTATTGGCGTAGCCAAAGAAATAGGACGATATATTGACCATTATCTAGTTGTAGTTACTAAAAGCACTGTACCCATCGGAACTGCAGAAAAAGTTAAAGCAGCTCTTAAAGAAGAGATTCTAAATAGAGGCGTCGAAATTCAATTTGACGTTGCTTCAAATCCCGAATTTTTAAAGGAAGGAGCGGCTGTTGATGATTTTCTTAAGCCAGACAGAGTTGTAATTGGAACAGAATCGGAAAGAGCTCAGGCAGTAATGACTAAACTTTACAAACCATTCCTAATGAATAATCATCCAGTAATTTTTATGGATATTCCTTCTGCAGAAATGACAAAATATGCAGCCAATTCGATGTTGGCAACAAAAATCTCTTTCATGAACGACATTGCTAATCTTTGCGAGATTGTAGGCGCTGATGTGAACAATGTTCGTCGCGGGATTGGATCAGACAGTCGTATCGGAAATAAATTCATTTACCCAGGCACTGGATATGGTGGATCATGTTTCCCAAAAGATGTGCAGGCACTTATCAAAACTTCCGAACAAAGAGGACATCCTCTTGAAATCTTAAAATCTGTAGAACTGGTAAATAACCGCCAAAAAAGCGTACTATACAAAAAAATGATGGCACATTTTGATGGAAATCTGAAAGGCAAAAAAATTGCTATATGGGGATTATCATTCAAACCAAATACTGATGATATGAGAGAAGCTCCTTCATTAGTTATTATCAATAAACTATTAGATGAAGGTGCTGAAGTAATTGCCTATGATCCGGTGGCTGCTAAAGAATGTCATCGGAAAATTGGCGACACAATAACCTATGCTAAAGATCAATATGAAGCATTAATTGATGCCGACGCCTTGCTAATTGTTACTGAATGGTCGGAATTTAGAGTTCCAAACTTTAAAGTGATGGAGAAATTAATGAAGGAAAAATTAATATTCGACGGAAGAAACATATACGATCTTGATGAAATGAAGGATTTAAACTACACATATTATTCGATTGGTAGAGAGACTATTAAAAAAGAATCTAATGTCTAAATACAAACCAGATCAAGGATTTAAACTATGAAAAGAATTTTAATTACCGGAGGAGCTGGTTTTATTGGTTCTCATCTTTGTGAGAGATTACTAAAAGAAGGCAATGATGTCATATGTTTGGACAACTATTTCACAGGATCAAAAAGAAATATTGCACACTTAACCGACAACCCCTATTTTGAACTTGTTCGTCACGACATTACGGAACCGTACTATGCCGAAGTCGATCAAATTTATAATTTGGCATGTCCTGCATCTCCTGTGCACTATCAATACAATCCAATTAAAACGACAAAAACTTCGGTAATGGGTTCAATCAACCTGCTTGGTTTAGCCAAACGAATCAATGCCCGAATTCTTCAGGCATCTACCAGTGAAGTGTATGGCGATCCTGAAATACATCCACAAACAGAAGACTACTGGGGAAATGTAAATCCTATAGGTATTCGTTCTTGTTACGATGAAGGAAAGCGTTGTGCCGAGACTTTGTTTATGGATTATCACACCCAAAACAATGTTGCCATAAAAATTGTCCGTATTTTCAATACTTACGGCCCTAATATGCATCCAAATGATGGACGTGTAGTATCAAACTTCATAGTTCAGGCACTAAAAGGCGAAGACATTACTCTTTTTGGTGATGGCTTGCAAACCAGAAGCTTTCAGTACGTTGATGATTTATTGGAAGGAATGATACGAATGATGAACTCGAGAAAGGAATTTATCGGTCCGGTTAATATTGGCAATCCGAATGAATTTACAATTTTAGAATTGGCTGAAAAAGTTATTGAGCTAACCAATTCAAACTCAAAAATCATTCATTTACCTCTACCAAAAGACGATCCAACACAAAGACAACCAAATATTAGCCTTGCGAAAAAGGAATTAAACAACTGGGAACCAAAAATTCAATTAAATGAAGGTTTGCTTCGAACAATTTCGTATTTTGATAATTTATTATCAATCAAACCGACACACTAAATGAAAGGAATTATACTAGCTGGAGGTTCGGGTACAAGACTTTATCCGATCACAAAAAGCATTTCGAAACAAATCATCCCGGTTTACGACAAACCAATGATATACTACCCCCTTTCTGTATTAATGTTGGCAGGAATAAAGGAAATACTAATCATTTCAACTCCAAAAGATTTACCTCTTTACAAGGACCTTTTTGGAAATGGAAACCAATTCGGTCTAAACCTTTCATATGCAGAGCAACCCTCGCCAGACGGATTAGCACAGGCATTTATTATTGGTGAAAAATTTATTGGCGACAGCCCAGTCTGTATGATCTTAGGAGACAACCTTTATTACGGATATGAATTTGGCAAGCAGCTAATAGCTTCCGCGAAATTAACTGAAGGAGCACTGATTTTTGGATATCACGTTAAAGATCCGGAAAGATATGGCGTTGCTGATTTTGATGAGAATGGCAAGGTGAAAAGCTTAGAAGAAAAACCAGAACACCCTAAATCCAATTACGCAGTTACAGGCTTGTATTTCTACGACAATACAGTTGTTGAAAAGGCCAAATCATTAAAACCCTCGAAAAGAGGCGAACTTGAGATAACAGATCTAAACCTACTCTATTTAAAAGAAAACAATCTAAAACTTCAGGTTTTAGGACGTGGAATTGCCTGGTTGGATACAGGGACCCACGACAGCATGCTTCAAGCCTCCAATTACATTGCAACAATAGAACAGCGACAAGGATTAAAAGTAGCTTGTTTGGAAGAAATTGCCTACCGTAGTGGATTCATTAGCAGAGAAGATTTAATTGAGTTAGCACAGCCTTTACTTAAAAATCAATACGGAGAATATTTAATGATGGTAGCCAATGAAAACATAAAAAATAAGGGAGTTCGAAATGGAAATTATTAAAACTAAAATTCCCGACCTACTAATAATTAAACCCAGAGTTTTTGAAGACGAACGAGGATATTTTTTCGAAAGTTATAATGAAAAGATCTTCCGCGAAAAAGGTCTTGATCTTTCATTTGTTCAGGATAATGAATCAAAATCGGGATATGGAGTGATAAGAGGGCTTCATTATCAATTAGCACCCTACTCACAAACGAAATTGGTTCGCGTAATTGAAGGTAAAGTTTTCGATGTGGCTGTTGATTTAAGAAAAGACTCTCCTACTTTCGGACAATGGAGTGGTATTGAATTATCAGCAGATAATAAAATTCAATTTTTAATCCCAAAAGGATTTGCACATGGGTTCTCCGTTCTAAGTGAATCTGCCATCTTTATTTATAAGTGCGATAATTTATATAATCCCGAGGCCGAAAGAGGAATCAATTTTAACGACCCATTCCTAAATATTAATTGGAGAGTTGAACCTAACAAAGCTATCATCTCCCCAAAGGATAAAGTATTTCCAAATTTTAAAGAAGCGGAGAGAAATTTTAAATACAGTAAATAAAGCATGATAAACATCCTAATCACAGGCTCTAAAGGACAGTTGGGCTCCGAAATAAAAGAGTTATCAATTCAGTTTAACGATCTTCAATTTTTCTTTACGGATATTGAGGAGCTGGATATCTGTTCTCGGGATGCAATAAGCAGCTACATCAAGGACAAACAAATTTCCTACATAGTAAATTGCGCAGCCTATACTAATGTTGATCAGGCAGAAGAAAATGAGAAAACTGCCAAATTAATTAATGCTGATGCCGTAAAAAATCTGGCTACAATAGCCACACAAAACAATATCACATTAATTCATATTTCTACTGATTATGTATTTTCAGGTGACAATTCGACACCTTACAATGAGAATCAGAAGGCTAAGCCCATGGGCGCCTATGGCAGAACCAAATTTGAAGGAGAAGAAAATGTTCGAAATATTTGTCGAAAGCACATCATTATACGGACTTCGTGGCTATACTCTCCTTTTGGAAAAAATTTCCTTAAGACCATGTTAAGCTTAGGTAAGGAAAAGGATACTTTAGGTGTTGTTGGCGATCAAATTGGCTCTCCTACCTATGCATATGATCTTGCTTACACAATATTACACATCATCCAAACCATTAGTAAGATAAGTTCCTTCACCCATTTTGGAACCTATCATTATTCCAACGAAGGGGTTTGTAGTTGGTTCGACTTTGCTACAGAAATACAAAATACATCTAAGAATAAATGTAAAATTAACAGCATCGAAAGTAAAGATTTTCAATGCCTTGCAAAAAGACCACACTACAGCGTATTGAATAAATCGAAAATTAAACATATTTTTACTCTCGAAATACCACACTGGAGAAGCAGAATTGAACATTGTATAAAAAGAATTACTGAATAGTTAACCGAAAGAAATTGTGTCAAAGATGAACAAAACTGAGATTTTTGAAATCGTAAATGAGAAAGCCAAAACATGGCTTGAGGGGAATTACGATCAGGAAACTAAAAATGCTGTAAAATCATTATTAGAAAAAGAAGACAAAACTGATTTAATCGATTCATTTTATAAAGATCTTGAATTTGGAACAGGAGGTTTACGTGGTAAAATGGGTCCTGGCACCAACAGAATGAATATTTACACAGTTGGAGCTGCTACTCAAGGCCTAGC